>JAYTNK010000729.1:0-14142 GCA_043748375.1 Cytophagales bacterium | reverse complement strand
ATTCCAAGTTTGTTTTGCTAAAAAATAGCTAACTGTTTCAAGTCTTTTTTAATAGAGTAAACTTGGAACATTGGGGCGTTGGTTAAAAGCTAATGGATTTAAAACGGTTGATACTAGAGAGTATAGGCCTAGAAAACCACAAAAATCAGTTTACAATATTGAATTTGATAGATAATAAAAAACTCATATTTATGAACGATATATTTTTTGTAACCGCAGAAAAAAGACTTTTTTCTGCGTATGACCAGTATCCTTTTTTTATGACAGGTAAAACGTTATTTTACGCTTTCTTATCAAAAATTTTATTTGATTTTGTACAAAAGCAAGACGCAGTTTTTTCTGTAGAAAATTCGTTGTTGCATAACCTGCTTGCCTCAATCAATGGTGAAGCGCAAGGACTTATGGAGCAATTGGAGGGAGCATGGGAAGAAGATCGTTTGCATTCAGAATGGTTGCTTTTCGGCAAAAAAATAGTACTGAAAGATCCTCTCAACAAACAAGCAATATGTCTAATTGAATTACAGGATTTCGAGAATCTTATTTCATCTGAGATTCAGAAAGGACATAACCTGATAGCCAGCATATCTCCCCCTTTAACAAATTTAGAGTTTCGATTCATTAACAATGCGTTTCACAGACTGAAACTACAACAATTCGTTACCCAAGAATATATGCGAGGAATTATACAGAGGGATCACGAATATGATGCCTTACTAGGTATTTTGAATGGGAAAGGCAAATTGTTTGACACAGGCTTTTTCAAACTGCAAGGCAATATTTTCACTTTAGGAAGTAGGTGGCAAGAATTTATAGATGTCCCTGCCTTCAACGCTATTTCGTTGAAGGCACTGTGATAAAAAGCAAATTTTTGATAGGATTTTTCTAATATTTTTTTATTTTTAACAAAATTTGGCTTGAAATAGTTTTTTAATTTATTTAGAAAATATACTTGGAACAGTGGGGTTACACATTTGAAATAATTAAATCAACAACTGATGATATTCATAGTATTAAATTAATCAAAAAATTCTAAAATAATGAATATAAAAAAACGAATGATTCATAAGTTTTTGGCTTACTCAAAAAATACAATATTTGAACAAACATATGTTTGGGAAGATGCTTTTCTGAAATACGAAATATTAAAAAATATAGAATTTGACAATGTAGAACCTATTTTATTCTTTTTTGAGTCTGAGGAATATTTTTGGATATTTACAGACAAAAGTATTCTTATTTTTGAGGAAACTAAGCGTTGTATTTTATATGAAGATATAAAAAAAGTTTCTACTATAAGGGACATGCCATCTAAAAATTTATTTAATAAGGTAAAATTATCCTTAAATAATGATACTTTTGAAATCTTATTTGTAGAAAATTGGCATATAATTCATAACATTTTAGTAAATGTATTGTCCAGTTCGTTGAAGTCTATATAACTACTTGCAAATCAGTCTGTTAGTTTAAGTTTATAACTTCAACGAAGCGGTTTACAAGGTTGTACCTTGCGTTTTGCGTAAGCAAAACAATGCCGAGCTAAAACCGACACAGAAGGCAATAAAACGTGCTTTTGTATTGGGTTTTGTTTCGTACTAAAAAAGGCTGTAATTTTGTAGTGGTTTTATTGTGGTTTGTTTGCCTACGGCAGGAGGTCGCAGACCTCAAAACCTTTGCATTCAAGTCTGGAGACTTGAACGAACGTAAAAGAACACTTAAACCAACGGGGTGTAAAACAAATGGAAATCGGGGATGTATGTTTCTTTTATACAGAAGAAGGATTGAAGGAAATTAAAGTAATGAAGATAGAAACTATATCAGAAAATATAACTGTTTATAACCTTTCAGATGTAGCAAACAATCATAATTTTTTCGCAAATGGCGTTTTAGTTCATAATAAAAAGAAATAATTCCTTTAAATTGGTTCACAAAATGGCTAATCCAAATTCGTTTTTTGTTAAAAATTATGCTATGATAATCATAGTGCCTTTTTACCTCATACTATTTATTTCAAGACAATTTATGAGTTCTTGTGATTCCTATACTTTGAGAATAATTTCGTTTCCTCATATTATTTTTATCGAAACAAAAGCAAGCCACTTGCCGTTTTACATGGCGACAATGGGATTTTTGTTTGTGGTAATAACAATACTGTTCTTGATACTAACCTACCGCAACGCTAAAGCGTATAAACAGCAACTCGCTATAGTTTTTCCATTTATTTGTTTTACAAACACAGTCACGTTTATGCTATTTTTTGCATTGCTTGTACGATTGGGTGCTAAAATAGAGGATGCACCCAACGTGGAAGAAATAGTTGCTGTATTTGGTCTTATTTTTTATTTCCCACTAGAATTTTTAATGTTGTTATTATTCGCTTATGTTTTTGATAGGGTTAAAAAATGTGAATGATATACTATAGATAGAAGCAAGTTTGCCCCTATTGTCCGTAGTTACGCTTCGCTAAACTACGGACTATCAATAAAAGCGAGTTTACAACGCGCAAAATGCAAAGCATTTTTACTGTCGTGTCGAATCTGTGTTAAAACCTTGTAGCACTTAGTTTGCAACTAAGCACTAAAAATAGAGGCGGGTTTTTGCCGTTGATTCCTAGTTCGTTGAAGTGTTCCACTTCAACATAGTGGTTCGCAAGTCTGCGACTTGCCTGTTGCAAAGCAACAGAATGCCAAGCAGAAGCAGACAAGTTTTTTGTTGTAAAATAGGGGTAGTTTTGTAGCGAGGTTTGTTTGCCTACGACAGGAGGTCGCAGACCTCAAAACCTTTGCATTCAAGTCTGGAGACTTGAACGAACGTAAAAAAACACTGAAACCAACGGGGCAGGAGTTAGTGAAGCAATTCCTTCATCTCAGACCAGTCGTCTTTTTCAATTTCGTAACTTCTTTCACACAAATACAGAAGCCAATGCTGGAGTACAAATACAAACTAACATTGAGGAAAAACAAAAAAAGAAAAAGAAGGGCAATAATTTTTTATGAAATATGGAAAAACGAACATTGTATTTTATCGCATTTCCTTTACTTTTTTTTGTTTTAATATTTATTATGCAAAAAAATATGGAAGCAACAACCGCACGTATCCAAAGGATAAAACAAGACCCTGTTATATGCGTAGCAAAACTGGTCAAAACGGTATCTCCAAACAGAGGTGCATATTACTCTTGTACTTATGTTTGCAGTGATATTCCATACCGTTTTGAAACCGATGTGCTAAAAGACTGCTTAGGCTCAGGCGAATATGTGTATTTTGTTTATGAAAAAGGAAAGCCTCAAAATTACGTTGGTGTAATAACAAAAGAAGACTATCGAGAGTTTGGATTGGCGTTGTGTGATACAATCAAGCATTGTAAATAATTATAACCTAGTTCGTTGAAGTGTTCCACTTCAACATAGTGGTTCGCAAGTCTGCGACTTGCCTGTTGCAAAGCAACAGAATGCTGAGCAAAAGCAGGCAAGTTTTTTGTTTTGTTGTAAAATAGGGGTAGTTTTGTAGTGGGGTTTGTTTGCCTACGGCAGGAGGTCGCAGACCTCAAAACCTTTGCATTCAAGTCTGGAGACTTGAACGAACGTAAAAGAACACTGAAACCAACGGGGGTATTTTACGAATATGAAACACAGTCTTTTTTTTCTATCTGCCTTTTTATGGTTGCAAGCCTGCCATAATAAAATTGATAAAATTACGTATGTAATTTCTAATACACGATTGGAAGAATTACAAAAAAAAATATGTGGAAAACAAGTGTTAAACAATAGTAGAATTATAGATATGATAGATAAATACGATGCTTTTCGTAGTGAAAAAAGATTAAATATTAAAAAATCATATAAATTTATAGAAACTTGTATAGGTTTTGATTTTGCAAAACATATACCTTTAAAATTTGTTAACACTCCTTTAGCAAACTCTTTTAGAATCTGGAAAAGTAATGAAAGTAAAACTATAATAATTGATGCTTTTACGCCTGATAAAGTATTTAGAATTTACTTACAGAAAAAAAAAGCATACCATCTTTTAAATTATGCACTATCTTGGAACAAAGAGAGTATAGATGACGACGTTTATATGGTAAAGTCGGCAGGATATTGCTTAATATACGATCCTATACTATGTATATATTTATACATTAGCAAAAACCCAAGCTATCAAGATAAAATAAAAAAAATAGAAGAAATTAGTTGTTTTATGATTTTGGATAAAAATTTATATCCATTGGCAAAAATGGAATTTAAAGGTAAAAAATTAATCAGAATAACAAAAATGATTTACAAATATTATTATTTAGACTATGAAATATCTTATCATATAGAAAAACCATTGATTCTAAATAATAATACTACTTTTACTGATATGTTTAATGTAATATGCGAAAAAAGATGTGTTTTAGAGTTACTAACACCCATTATACGTAAAGAAGATATAATATATCCAGTTTGGTCAATAAATAACGGTTATTATAGATATATGCCACGTTAAGGAATAGATAGAAATATTAATATATATATATACGAGTTTTGGCTACTTAAATTCTGTTAAAGAAAATAAATTAGAAGGTTTATTTAGTATAGAAGACAGCAAATCTAAAATACAATGAATAAAAACATGAATAAATTTTTTTACTACCTTTTTATTTTATTTTGGATTATATGTGTATTTATATCTAAAATATTTATCATAGATGTTGATGTAGAACAACCTATTGTTGTAATAATACTTTATATTTTTTTATTTTTATATGCTATTGTATGCACACTACCCATACTATTTTTATTTTACTATTTACCAAAAGAAATAACATCTAAAGAAAGTATATTTTACATTACAAGTAGTTTATTACTTTTATTTTTAACTATTATAATCATTAACTTCATTTAAATTACTTATGCTTTTCTGCCTTTTGAGGTATTCTAAAAAAGCAATCCATAATTCTTTGATTGGGGTTGTTTAGTTGGACTTTTCGGCGGTAAAAAACGCCTATTTTGGCGTGAAATTTGGAAAGAGCCAATTTACATAAAAATGCTACCTAAAGATGTGCTTTTATACTCCACCGCACGGTTTTTCATCCTAAGTTTTGCTTTAAGAACCTGAAAAAAGCAATAAACTCGTTATTTTTCTGCACTTATAGCTGCACAATTAAGGCTATTTGGCGATTTTTGTGGAGGCAATACTGTAGCAACGAACCTTAAGACTGAAAGCCTGTTACTACATACTTCCACAAAAAATTGCCAGAGAAGCAAGAAACTTGCCTGCCACTGTAACCTTTTTTTCTTGCCTGCGTTAGAACAAATAAATTCTTTTTCTACTCAATATCATGAACCCCACCATCAGCCTTTTTCGCGCTCTTTCTATAAAACCTTTGCCACTTGTGGTGAAGTGTAGGCGTAGTTGTTGGTCAAACTGTAAAGATTCCATGCAGTAACGAGGGTTTAATATAGTCCATAGTGGACTATCTCAGCATACTTTTCTTAGTTTATCAGACTGCGCCCTCTTGTAGTGTTGTTCTGTTCCGTTTGTACTTTTTTTGAGCAAAAGAAGTACGTTATACTTGTCTATACCTTTATTTGGTGTAGGCAGGCAAGGTTTTTACCTAACGGATAGGCTCTTCATACGGCTTAGTGTATATTTTTCTTATAGGAAAACAGATACACATAACGTTTATGCCCTTGCCTACTATAGGCAAGGGCGAAAGGAATATTTTTGCCATGAAAAAACTAAAAAAAGAAAAAGAAAAAGAAGTTAAAAATCCCTATTGGGTTGTAAAAAAAGGCATTATCGACAAACAAGTGGGAGCTTATCAACCAAAGCCTTTACCCAAAACAAAAACTGAATTACTTCAAGAGGAAGTATTGGCACTTTTAGATAGTATCCCACGCGATAAAAGTTATGCGGCGGTATTGCTTTTGCTGGAAAAGCTTGATGAGGCTACGAAAAAGTATTTTATAGAACTCTACAACACGCTTGCCCGCAAGAAGTGGACAGATAAGTTCCTTAAACGCATGGAATACGTATTGCCGTTGCTACACATGGCGCGTAAACGCAATGCCATGCTTGAGCAAGTAGCGCATTGGAATCCTGATACACGCAATGCGGACAAACAAGTACGCTCTTTGATTAACTTTTTGTTTGTGCGTTATGAAATGCCTGAGTTTCTATATGATGCATGGTTCAAAACTGATGTAAAGCACGTGGGTTGGTTTATCGACTTGGCGCGTGGTGGCTCTATGCGTAATTTGGGAAACTTGCCTGTAGAATTTAGCAAACGCATGGCACATGAATTTATGCAGGCACCCGCACACATGAGCGTTACAGAGGCGTTGCGCCATGCGCAAGTATTAGGTTTTGGTGGTGACGGCTATGTAGCATGGTATGTAAATGCGAGTCTTTTGGGGCGTAACAACTTCGAACATGAAGAATTTTGGAGCAAAGTCATTCAATTCTTTGCGCAAGTGGGTATGTTTAATGCCGAGAAATTGCCTGAAATTATGGATTATATTCAGGCTCAATATCGTGCAAATCGCACTTACAGCATGAAAGGACGCACTATCAATGCACTATTGCGCCAAACCGAGGAGTGGCACACAGAATTGCGCCAAGAAGCACAAGAAAGAAGGCGAAAAGCAAATGCTACCTCGTATTTTTCTTGGAATAGTTCAGGTATTATGCCTTTTGGATATGAAACGGGCAGCACTTCAAACAAAAACTATGTGCGTATATCTATGCGCGAACTGCTTACGTCAGAAGCATTGCGTGCTGAAGGGCGTGAACAGCGTCATTGTGTAGGCAGTTATGACCGTGCTTGTGCGCAAGGTGAAACAGCCATATTTACAATGCGCACCAAAAAACAAGATGCGCTTGAGCCAACCATCGTAACTATTCAAGTAAGTCTTAAAACAAAGGAAATCGTACAAGCAAAAGGCTTACGCAATCGCCGAATTACGCCTTCAGAACTGGAAACCATAAGTAAATGGGCATACCAAAATATGTTGGGCATAGGCAAGTATCTGTAAATACAAAATCGTGTAGCTGTATAGCTACACGATTTCTATTAAACACATAAAAAAGAGGAAGACTTATTTCTTGCCTTTTTTCGCTGCTGGCTCAGGAGCCTTTACAGCTTCAGCTGCTTTAGCGTTTTCAGCATCTTTTGTATTTTTGATGTTTTGAACCTCCATGCGGATTTCTTGCGCAAGTTCTTTCAAAGTTTGCATACCTTGGCGCACACGTGTGCCAGCTGCTTGGTTCTCTTTATCGTAGAACTTATCAAAGTCGCCTTCAAGTCCTAAGATGAGGTCGCGGATTTGCTCGTAACGGCTCATAAATTTAGTTGGTTTTTAAAAGATTGAAAATATAAAATAAAAATGGATTGCAGGAGAGGATTATTTTTGCACTATTTTCTCAAAAACTCAGTAATTAGTTGTGGCGATTCGTTTTCATACGCCCCTACTTTTAATTTATGAGCAACGGCAGCGAACGCGTCCAAGGTTTTATCTACATCTTCTTTTGTATGCGTAGAGGTTGGAATAATACGCAACATAATAACACCTTTTGGTACTACTGGATAGGTTACAATAGAGCAGAATACATGGTGATTTTCGCGCATATCATGCGTAATTTGTGCTGCTTGATATACCGTACCATTTACAAATACAGGGGTTACAGGGGTTTCGGTTACGCCAAGATTAAAACCTCTTTCGCGCAGACCTGCTTGTAGGTAATGCACAATTTCCCATAGTTTTGTGCGCAATTCGGGGGTTGAACGCAATAGTTCAAGGCGTTTCAAAGCTCCTTCTACTATAGGCATAGGCAAGGACTTTGCAAATATTTGTGAGCGGAGATTATGGCGCAAGAAAGTGCAAATCTTTTTATCGGCTGCAACGAATGCGCCAATACTTGCCATTGACTTCGCAAAAGTAGAGAAATAAAGGTCTATACCATCTTGCACACCTTGATGCTCGCCTGTTCCCGCACCTGTTGCACCCATTGTACCAAAACCATGTGCATCATCAACCAGGAAACGGAAATTATATTTCTTCTTAAACTCGACCACACCTTTGAGATTGCCCATCACACCCGACATACCAAATACACCTTCAGTAATAACCAAGATGCCTCCACCCGTTTTTTCCGATAGTTTGGTAGCACGTTGTAATTGCTTTTCGAGGCTCTCCATATCGTTATGTTTGTAGACAAACCGCTTGCCCAGGTGCATACGCAAACCATCTATAATACACGCATGGCATTGCTCGTCATAAACTACCACATCTTTGCGGTCAAGCATAGCATCAATCGTAGATACAATTCCTTGATAGCCAAAATTCAGCAATACGGCATCTTCTTTATGCACAAAAGCAGCAAGTTCGCGGTCTATCTGTTCGTGCATATCTGTATTGCCTGACATCATACGTGCGCCCATGGGATATGCCATGCCCCATTTTGCAGCCGCTTCCGCATCAGTTTTGCGTACTTCAGGGTGATTGGCAAGTCCTATATAATTGTTTAGACTCCAATTCAGCATCATCTCGCCCTGAAACTCCATGTGCGGAGCTATCTCGCCTACGAGTTTAGGAAACATAAAATACCCATACGCCTCGTCTGCGTATTGACCCAAAGGTCCTGGATTGGCTAAAACTCGTTCAAATATATCCACTTCTTGAGATGACTTTTGTTTAAGGTTATCAAAAAACTGCCCAAAATTAGTGGAAAAGCGGTTCTTATGCAAATAAACGCGTTTTTTTTTATTATTTTTTTTATCTCTCGTTTGCTATAGAGTCTTTAGAGTAGTATAAAAACTGTTATTTTTTTATGTAATACACTGATTTCAAATAATTTACCTATAAATCTATGCAAAGAAGTAAGTACGGGATAAAAAGTTTAATAGCTTTCTTGTGAAAGCATAAAACTGGTTGTAAACACCTAGCCCCCTATTTAATGTTTCCACCCAAACAGTTGTAAGCGTTCTGCTGCTCAAGAAGCCTAACCTATTTTTTGAGCCACGATTGCATATACCATAGGCAGTTTGTTGTCCATGTGTTTAATTCGATACTTTTTGGGTTCAATCATAATGGTTTCTTTGAAACAATTATAGGGTGAATAATCAAATTCGTCTAACGAATGTATGACAAGACCGTTTTTTAATAAGTTATGAACAACCTCCCCTATTCCATGATTCCACATTACATATTCATTCGTTATAGCGGCTTCTCTGTCCGTATAAGTACCGTTTTCTGTTTCAAATATAGCCCCTGCATTAAAATAATTGTAGGCGACTTTGTCGAAGTTATCGTCAAACATCCAAACTACAGGGTGGAATTCTACAAAGACGAATTTGCCTTCAGGCTTTAAAAAAGTTGAAACAATGTTTGCCCACTTGTCCATATCGGGTAGCCAGCCGATTGTCCCATAACTTGTAAAAACTATATCAAATTTTTCATGTAAATGGGTAGGCAAGTCATAGATATCACAACAAACGAAAGTTGCGGCTATGTTAGCTTTTTTGGCAAGTTCGTTGGCACTTTCTATAGCTTTGTCTGACAAATCCACGCCTGTAACGGTTGCCCCTAATCGTCCTAATGAGAGTGTATCTTGTCCAAAGTGGCATTGTAAATGCAGAACACTTTTACCTTTTATATCGCCCAATAAGCCGAGTTCAATGTCATTCAATGAGGTATTGCCTTCTAAAAACCCTGCTACATCATAAAAATCGGAAGTAAGGTGAACAGCGGTTCGTTTGTTCCAAGATTGCTTGTTAATTTCTATATAATTTAAATTCATTTTAGTATTTTTTATTTTAAATTTTAGTTTGTAAAAGGTTATTTTGTAATTGTATGACATTTATACTTTTGGTTCTTAGAAAGTTATAGCGGAAGCTACCAAAATATAGGAGCAGTCATGCTGTAAGCACCTGTTTTTCAGGCTTTTGCGGGGTGCTAAAGTGTATAACAGACGCTTACAGCGTGGCTATCCCGTCATAACTTTCGAAGAACCATACTTTTTTATTGATATTTTTTTAGAAAAGCAAGTTTGTCGTTTTCTTTGCTTTTGTAGCGTACCCTTTTTAGGTTACACACCTTGAAAAGGGTACACTACAAGAATGTCATCTTATTAAATTTCCATTTCTTAGATGCTTACTTACCTAAAAATAAAATTCATGCAAAAAGCCCAAAACGGTTATGTCTGGGCTTTTTGAATGGTGATAATAGGTTATTGATTGGTGATAGCTATATCGACTCTGCGATTTTTTTGCTTTCCTTCGGGTGTATCATTATCTGAAATAGGGCGAGTTTCGCCATGCCCTTTGGAAGATATACTGAATGCATCTACGCCTTTGTTTACCAAGTATTCTAATACAGCTTTGGCGCGATTTTGCGAAAGATCGAGGTTGTTTTCATCAGCCCCGTCACTGTCGGTATGTCCTTCTAAGCGTACTTTTATTTTGCCATGTTTTTTGGTAACATCAAAAATAACTTGTGCTAATTTATCAAGGATAGTAAGCGATTCGGGTCTAAGGTCGGCTTTAGCGGATTCGAAAAGGACTTTGCTTGCCTGCTCGATGATACGTTTTTGGTCATCTGTTACTAATTCGGGGCAACCTTTGTTTGATTTAGGACCAGGCACCGATGGGCAGAGGTCGTCTCGGTCAATAGTGCCATCTTTATCTTTGTCGCCTGTTCCTTTATCGGGACAACCTTTGAGTTCTTTGATGCCAAATTCGTCAGGGCATTCGTCTTCAAAATCTAAAATACCATCGCCGTCTCGGTCATTGCAGCCGAAATAAATTGGCTTGCCTGGGTCATCAGGGCATTTATCGACCATATCGGGTACACCATCACCATCTCGGTCGGGCAGACAGCCAAAATCGTCAACGCCTATGGCAATTTCGACGATGGTAGGCTTACCCTTGTGAGTAACAGTAGCCATGTAATGCAAATCAGCCAGTTTGGCTTTATTTTTCATTTCTAAGGTGTCTATGTCGGCTATGCGTTGTTTATCTGGGTCTGTCAAGTTCTCCATGTATATTTTACCACCTTTGCCCACTGTTTTTTCAAGAATTCCTTTTTTTTCTTTTTCAAGTCGGCTATTTTCGAGTAAAAACCTTCGACGTGTTTCTTCAAAATTCTTCTTAATGTTAGCGATTCTGACAAAGTAGGTTTTGCCATCTAGTTCGACTTTGAACTCTTGCCCGTTAAGGTTTTTATCGGTGTCAGGGCATTTATCGCGTATATTAGGCACGCCGTCTCCATCTCGGTCTTCCGTTACAAAAGAAGAGGGCTGTGCAAACGCGCAAATAGGCAAAAATAAAGCGATATTTAAATAGGCTTTACACCACACATACAAATTGATATTCATAAAACTTATAGAGATTGAAGTGAAAAGCAAGTTTTCAAGTATGAATTATGCGAAAAACAAGCCAAACTAATTTTCTTGAATAACGTATCTAAGAAGAAGTGATTTATTTTTCTGTTACTTTAACCTTATACGAAAAAAACAACCTTTTATTTTATGTTAACCGAGCGTTTCCTTTATTTTGTTAAAACAGAGTTTCAAAATTTTTGGCAGCAATCTGCACACAAACCAGCTAATGCTCAAGAACAAACTATGTTTGAGCAAGCATACGCCTATTTTATGGGTACAGAGCAAAAAAAAACAACTGAACAAGAGCGTGCTGAAGCCTATCATGCCTATAAACGCTACAGGCAAGCCACAAATCCTGTGGCGCAAGCTCTTCATGTGTTAGAAAGTAAGTATTACAGCGCGTTGGAAGTAGCTGTAGGCACTAACTGGGAGGAAATAAAACTTGCCTACAAGGCGGCTATGAAAAAATACCACCCTGACCGCTTCGCACATGATACAGACAAGCAAGCACTTGCTCAGACACTTGCCCAAAAAATAAATGAAGCCTATCAATATTTTGAAAAAAAATTTGCAAAAGCATAGAAATATCCTGCAAACCTTTTTACTTTTTAGAAACGCGTCCAAATACACCTAAAGGCAACTTTTTTTGAAAGTTGTCTTGTAAATACAATTCTCCAAATTCATGGGTTTGTGCGCTTGAAAAATGGCTTTTCAGTAAATTATCGACTATAAGCGCGGAAAAACCTAATGAATAAGTGTTTAATACTAGAAAATGCGCGTCTTCGTCTAATAAAGTGGCACAAAGTTGTAACATTTCATTTATTTGTTCTTCGAGAACCCATTTTTCGCCCTCTGCTCCTCGTCCATAAGCAGGCGGGTCAAGAATAATACCTTGATAACGATTTCCGCGTCTTGCTTCGCGTTTTACGAACTTGAGTGCGTCTTCGACTATCCAACGCACGCCATCTAATTGGGAAGCTTCTAAATTTTCACGCGCCCATGAAACTACTGGCTTGATGGAATCTAAGTGGGTTACTTCTGCTCCTGCTTGGCAGGCGGCGAGTGTCGCACCACCTGTATAAGCAAATAAGTTCAGTACTTTCACGCTTGCCTGCCCTTGCCTGCCCGTCTTCAGACGTTCAACCTCGCCTGCTATATAATCCCAATTTTCGGCTTGTTCGGGAAACACGCCTACGTGTTTAAAAGAGGAAAATGAGAGTTTAAAACGAATATCTAATGCCTGCGTTTGGTAGGGTAGAAACCAATTCATAGCTATTTTATCCGATTTGAGTTCCCACTGACCACGCTCAGGATTGTTCTTTTCTTTTCGAAAATAGGCGTGTGCGTGTTGTTCCCATTCAGCATCAGTGAGCGATTTATGCCAAACCGCTTGGGGTTCTGGTCTTGCGGTAATAATTTTGCCAAAGCGTTCCAACTTTTCAAAATTACCGCAGTCTATTAATTCATATTCTTGCCAATGCGTGGGCGTAAGGAGTTGCATAAATGAGAGATAAGGGGTGAAAGATAAGGGTTGAAAGATAGATACTTAAAAAATATTAAGCATACTTTTAATTTTTCAACAAATTAATGTATATTTGTAGCGGAAAATTAGAAAAATGAAAAAATTATTGATTCCTCTTTTTGTAGGTATTGCCTTGATAAGTTGGTTGTATAAGGGTTTACAAATGAAGCCCCCTTTGAAACATACGGACGTAGTGGTAGTGGCATATTACAGCGAGCCTTGCGCAGAATGTCCAGCATTGGAGCATTCTATGAGGCGTTTGGGGTGGTTTTTTGGGCGCGAGCCGATAGATTTTTATGCTTATAATCCTGCTAATCAGTCCGAAGCCCTTAAAATACAACACGCACTCGAACGGCATGGTATTTGGCAAGAAGCTAAAAAAGCTTATCAAAAAGGGTGTGCCGTTATTTTTACGCTTAAAAACAAACAGCGATTTGCCATGTTTAATAGCCAAGATGAGATAAATGTAGGCGAGGAACGCATAAAGAAAGCTTTAAAATAGACTGAAAACATTTATTTAACCCCTATAAATAGGAATAGGGCAAGTATAAACAAAAGAATAAAGATATAAAAAAAGCCATCTACTTGTATATAACGCCCATATTGGGCATAAAATTTCTTCCAAAAACTAAACATATCAAGAAGTTGTTAGGTAAAATGTACAATTTTGGATTACAAAATACAGAAAAAAAATATTTTATAGTCATAAATTTTAAGTTTTAAATGCTTTTATTTAATAAAAAAGCATAGAGTATCAATAACTTTCATTTTCAGTGGGGAATGCTTGATTGCGCACATCTGTAACGTATGCTTGGATTGCCCCTGTAATAATGGTATGCAAGTCGGCATAACGGCGGATAAAACGCGGTTTGAATGCTTGATTGATGCCCAACATATCGTGTAAAACCAATACTTGTCCATCTACGCCGCCACCTGCGCCTATACCAATCACAGGAATCGAGATAGCTTCGGCTACTTGTTGGGCGAGCTCGGCGGGTATTTTTTCTAATACTAACGCAAAACACCCAATCTCCTCCAACATTTTTGCATCTTCGAGTAGGCGCGTGGCTTCTGCTTCTTCTTTTGCGCGTACGGCATACGTACCAAACTTGTAGATGGATTGTGGTGTAAGCCCCAAATGCCCCATAACAGGCACTCCAGCACTCAAAATCCTGATGACAGATTCGCGTATTTCTTGTCCGCCTTCTAATTTTACAGCGTGTCCACCTGTTTCTTTCATAATCCGTATTACGGAG
>JAYTNK010000728.1:0-11334 GCA_043748375.1 Cytophagales bacterium | reverse complement strand
TGAAGAACACGAAAAGCGCGAACATTTTGCGCAATTATTATATCAAAAACGCCAACGCAAAGGGCTTAATTTACATGATGCTCGGAAATTGGTCTATGATAGAAGTTATTTTGGGGCTTTAATGCTTGATGAAGGCGAGGCAGATGCGTTTATTTCAGGTTTAATGAAAGATTACGGGCGTGTAATTCGCCCTGCTCTCGAAGTAATAGGCGTTCGCCCTGAAGTCAATGTAGTCGCGGGTATGTATGTGGTGGTGAGCAACGGCAAAACGCTATTCTTGTCAGATACCACCGTGAACATCGACCCTACTACAGAGGAATTGGTGTCCATCATTGGGCTTACCAAAGGCGTAGTACAAGCCTTTGGATACTCGCCTAGAATGGCGGTGCTTTCTTACTCGAACTTTGGTTCTAATAAAGGTGATATTCCTGAAAAAACAGCCAAAGCAGCTCGTATGGCTAAACTGAAGTACCCAGAAATGATTATAGATGGCGACATTCAAGCGAATGTAGCCCTAAATACCCAATTATTGAGAGATAATTATCCATTCAGCGACCTTGCACACGAAGGCGCAAATACACTTATATTTCCTAATCTTGCTTCAGGCAACATCGCCTACAAACTTTTGCAAGAAGTAGGGGCAGCCGAAACTATCGGGCCGATTTTATTGGGTATGAAAAAACCTGTGCATATCTTGCAATTAGGTAGCTCGGTACGCGAAATTGTGGATATTGTAACACTTGCTGTGGTTGATGCACAAGGCGCATTGAAAGGCTAAGTGTAAACGCTATGCTTTGGCTGGAGAACTTGCCTGCGTAGGCAAGTTTTCCAACTATCATAGGAATAGTTATTAAATAAAGTAGCTATTTGAACAGATAGTATTGTTTTGAAGGCTTATCAAGGTCTAACGACTATTGGTAACCTATTTTTAACGTTACAAACTGGCTTTGGTAACGTACTCTTTTCAGGATGTTGCCCTGAAAAGAGCATGTTACAATCTATCACTTTATTTAATTCTCATTTTACAGGTAGCGCAAAACGTTAAATAAACTTAAAAATAGCTGGAATAAACTGATAAATAAGAGAACACACTTAAATTTTTTTTACTTTTGCAGATGCTAAAAAAAAGTGATAGGCTTATTCTGAATGCTTTTGTGGGTCCGTTCATACTCACTACAGCGGTAGTCGTGTTTGTATTGCTTACCAACATGATAGCCAGTTATTTAGATGATTTGTTAGGCAAAGGGCTTTCTTGGTTTGTATTTGCCAAACTGATTGCTTTTTTTGCCATGAATCTTTTGCCTATGGCATTGCCGTTGGCTATTTTGCTTGCCTCCCTTATTACATTTGGTAATTTGGGCGAACACAATGAATTAACTGCGCTGAAGAGTTCAGGCGTTTCGTTGTTACGCGTGTTGCGTCCTATCTTTATATTCTCGATTTTTTTAGCTATCTTTTCTTTTTGGTTCAATGATAAAGTAGTGCCTTGGGCAAATCTAAAAGTATTCAGCTTGTTGTGGGATATTAAGCAAAAAACACCCACATTTAACCTAAAAGAAGGTGTTTTTTATAGTGGATTGCCAAACTACAGCATCAAAATAAATAAAAAAATAGGCGAAGATGGGAAACACCTCAAGGGTATTATGATATACAATCACCGCGCAAGCCAAGGTAATAGCGAACTAATCATGGCTGATTCGGGTAATATGTACACCATCAAAAACGATAAATATCTTGTGTTAGAGTTATTTAACGGCAAAAGCTATCATGACCAAGCGGCAGGCAATGTGCTGGCAGGCAATACAAGTTCAAATGAGCGGTTTGTTACCAATAAATATGAAAAGACACAAATAGTATTCAACCTTGATGCCTTTGACATGAAAAAAACAGACGAGTCGCTTTTTTCTGGACACCGATATATGCATGGCATACAACAACTATGGAAAGATATCGACTCGCTTGGGCGCGTTACAAGTGGCTATGCTAAAAACGGTTTGATAGCTATTCAGTCGGGTTATCACTATCACTTGCGCATAAAACCTGATACCATTTTTAAGCAAGATACTACCAAGAAAACAGGACAGCTTATTTTTAATACCTCTAATCCATCTTTGATACAAATAACAGAACGCGCCACCCAACAAGCACGTAATGTGGAAGCCATGCTAAAGTCGCGCAAAGAACAAAACGAACATCAATTACGCAATTTACGTGAGTATTACATAGAATTTCAAAAAAAATTCACATTTGCCTTTGCTTGTATTACTATGTTTTTGATAGGTGCGCCACTTGGAGCTATCATTAAAAAAGGAGGCTTGGGCTTGCCCGTTTTGATAGCTATCATATTCTTTGTTTGCTGGCACGTCATGAGTATTTCAGGCGATAAATGGGCAAAAGAAGGCATCTTGCCTGTAGAAGTAGGTATGTGGTTTCCCAATGTGTTGCTGATACTCTGCGGATTTTATTTTTTACGACAGGCTAAAAACGACTCGCGCATTTTTGAAGCTGATATTTACCATATTTGGCGCGATAACCTGCAACAACGATTTGCAAAAAAAAGTAAAAAAATGTAATAGACTTCCTGCGAAAGTACCTTTTCCCTCTCTCAAAATGGAGAGAGGGCAGGGTGTGAGGCTTCTAAAAAACACTTTCGCAAGAAGTCTAATGATTGTTTTTAATTTTTGCTTCTTAAGAAATTAAGCTTCTTAGAAAGTTATAGCGGAAGCTACCAAAATATATGAACAGTCATGCTGTAAGAATCTGTTTTTCAGGCTTTTGTGGGGTGCTAAAGTGTATAACAGACGCTTACAGCGTGGCTATCCCGTAATAACTTTCGAAGAACCTAAATTAAATAAATTGGTATTTTGAAATCCTTGCTTTAGTTTATTTCCCACGTTTTTAGGCTTAGTTTTGGTAGGCAAGTTGCAAACTTGCCTGCCTGATGCTTAGTTTTGGCAAAACTAACTTCTGCACGTTTTGCCCTTTGTAGGTGATATTTGCTGCTCAAAAAGAAAACTCGCTTGTGCCATGCAACAACCTATTTGGTTGCCTCATGGCACAAGCGAGTTGTGTATGGCTAAGGGTGGGTTATCTTGCTTTTTATGCGTCTAATATTTGGCAGATTTCAGCAAAGATAACTTGAATGTCGCCTATGCCATGCACGTGTTTGAGTCGTCCTTGCACCTCATAATGTGGTAGCACATGGATAGTTTTATCGAAATACTCCGCTATGCGCTTGGTAACTTTGTCGGATTTGTCATCTGCGCGATTGCTTATTTCTTGTCGCTTCTCGATGCGTGCGCGGACTTCGTCCTCCGTAACATCAAGAGCGATAACATAGTGAATATCTGTATGCATACTTTGCATGAAGGCATCGAGGGCTTCGGCTTGGGGTACAGTGCGTGGAAAGCCATCGAATAAGAAGCCTTTGGCTTCAGGATACTCGTCTATTTTGGCTTTGAGCATATCAATCGTAACTTGGTCAGGCACAAGCATACCGTTGTTTGAATATTCTTGGGCGCGTTTGCCGAGTTCGGTTTGCTCTGTGATGTGTTTGCGAAATTCGTCTCCTGTAGAGATATGTACGAAGCCATATCGGGCAATAAGTTGGTCGCTTTGTGTACCTTTGCCTGCGCCTGGAGGTCCGAAAAGTATCAGGTTTTTCATGTCTATGAAAAGATATTTTTTAATTTGGGCGGAAAGTTACTTATATTCTTGGATTTTTTTTTACTTTTGCCTAAAAAATATTTTTGAACGCCATTATGACTGGTTTAAGTAAACTTACCCAACTAACAGAACAAGCTGAACACCTTATATTGGGATTGATGTCGGGGACTTCCCTCGATGGGTTGGACATTGCGCTGTGCCGTATTAAAGGGCGTGGTAAAGAAGCTACCGTTACCCTAGAACATTTTTCTACTTACCCTTATACAGAGGCATTACAACGTAAAATCAGAGAGATTTTTGCACAAGAAGCCGTAAAACTTTCTACAGTGTGTATGCTAAATTCACGCATCGCGATTCTTCATGCACGTATGGTTTTAGAAACGCTTGAAAAGTGGGGCGTTGCGCCTACAGAGGTCGATTGCATAGCGAGTCATGGGCAAACTATTTACCATGCGCCAAAACGCCTGCACCTCAAGGCGCATTATAGCAATTCTACGCTACAAATAGGCGATGGCGACCACCTTGCCTACCGTACAGGTATTATTACCATCAGCGACTTTCGACAAAAGCACGTAGCAGCGGGAGGCGAGGGCGCACCGCTTGTGGTGTATGGTGATTATATACTTTTTTCAGATGCTTCCGAAGATAGAATATTGTTGAATATTGGTGGTATAGCCAATCTAACTTACTTGCCTGCCTCTCAAGATGCCACGCAGGTACGCGCAACTGACACAGGTCCTGGCAATACCCTCATGGATACGGCTGTACGGCATTATTTGCCTCCTTTGTTGTTTGATGACGAGGGGACGATAGCTGCTGCAGGCACCGTACAAATAGACTTGCTGAAAACGATGAAAACACACCCCTTCTTTTTAAACTCTTTTCCAAAAACTACAGGGCAGGAATTATTTAACATGAAGTTTTTTCAAGATGCACAGCGCAATTCAGATACGTTGGATATTTCTAACGCGGATTTGTTGGCTACGCTTACGCGCTTCACTGCCGAAACTATTGCAGATGCTATTCAAGAGTATATTCCAAATTGGCAAAACTGCGCTATTTATTTGAGTGGAGGAGGGGCAAAGAATTTAACCTTAGAAACACATTTACACGAACTCTTACAGCCCTGCAAATTTAAAGAATTGCGGACACTTGGCTTCCCAACACACGCCAAAGAAGCTACTTTATTTGCCTTACTTGCCCATCAAACACTCACAAGTACCGTCTTGCAGTTGGGCGATAAAGACAATTATATACCTGCCGTTTCGCTCGGAAAAATATCTTTGCCTGATTGATGGATGATACTTTTTCAACTTTTGAAAAAGATTACTAAGAAGCTGTTTTTATTTTACTTAGGGGCAGTAATTAAATAACTTCATTTTTTGATAGCTATAAACCATTGCTTATCAGTGTATTGTAATCGTCAATCTTCCTTAACTGCTTGCATAGCCATGCTAACTCAACAAATACTTGAAAAACATTTTCCTATACCTATTACAAATGAATATACTGATTTTCAGCAGTTTAGGCAAGATTTAGTAGATAGTATCGTCTATTTATTGCAATATGATGTGGAGCGGTTGGCACAAGCCATGTACCAAATAGACGTAGGCGAGGAGGTATTTCGCACAGCATTGTATGCTCAAGATGCAGTACGTTTGGCTGACCTTGCTATTGAACGTGTATCCCAAAAAAGACAAGTGTATCCCCAAAAAATATAGCCAATCCTTGTGTGGCATAAGCGAAGAATTTTGCATATAGCCCACTAAATAGGGGAATAGGCGCGCAAAATGAGAAACGAAAGACTTTTACAAGAAGCCTAATACACGCTCAAGGCAAGTTTTAGTAAAATAGACTTCCCGCGAAAGTACCTTTTCACTCTCTCAAAATGGAGAGAGAGAGCAGGGTGTGAGGCTTCTAAAAAACACTTTCGCAAGAAGTCTAATAGTAGGGCTTACACAAAACTCGTAATCAACTGAAAGTGCGCGTCATTTGTGCCACAGACGGCTCGTTTTAAATAATAAAAAAATTTGGTAATGCTATCTTTTTTGCCTATCTTTGTTTTTTAATAAACACTTCTGATTTTATGGCTCGTATTCAACATTACTTCAAACTTGGTGAGTTTTTCCAGTACTTTGTGCGTGTATTTCGCAAACCCGACCCAAAATATCCTCACAATACTAACTTATTTTTGATGCATGGCATCAACCGTATTTCCATTATCATGTTCGCATTTGCACTTGTGGTTATACTGACAAAATTTATTTGGCGTTCTTTTTAGTATGAAAATACTGATTGTAGAAGACGAGGCGTTGATAGCCAAAGACTTGCAAAAGTTATTGGCTCGCCTGCAACCTACATGGGAAGTTATGGCTGTGCTGAGTAGCGTGGCAAAAGCTGTTGCATGGATTAAAGCGCAGATACACGACTTGCCTGCCCTTGCTTTTATGGATATTCAGTTGGCTGATGGAGCAAGTTTTGAGATTTTTGAGCAAGTAGAAGTAGGTTTTCCTATTATCTTCACTACTGCCTACGACGAATATGCTATTCGCGCCTTTCAGGTAAATAGCATTGGGTATTTGCTGAAGCCTATTGGGGAGGTAGAACTTGCGCAGGCGATTGACAAGTTTCAAAAAATGCACTTGCCTGCACAAGATTTACAAACACAGTTGCAAACGTTCTTACAAGATATGAAGACCGACTTGCCTGCCCTGAAGTACAAGGAGCGATTTTTGGTAGGTTTTAAAGGGGGCTTAGTGCCTATTCCTATCACGCAAATAGCGTGTTTTGAAAAGGACGAAATCATATTATTACACACACACGAAGGTAAAAAGTATGTGTGCGACAGCCAAACAATGGACGAATTGGAGGACTTGTTAAATCCAGTTCAGTTTTACCGTGCAAATAGGCAATATATCGTAAGCCTCTATGCTGTAGAGGCTCTCAAACCTACTTATAAGGGTATAATTGTCAAATTAAAATTGACTACTATACCCGAAATAGAAGTAAGTCGCGAGAAAGTAACGGCTATCAAAGCATGGTTGAACGGTTAATTATTTAACCTTCAGTGTTTTAACAGCATTTTCTATGGCTTTTGTATGTTTTGCAGGTTTCTGATAAACCTCAACAAGAAACAAAATATACTTTTCACCTTTTTGCGTGCTTAGCAATATGAGTTTTTGATTGCGGTAAATATCTGTTCCATCGCTTAATTTCATATCAAGAGCATCTTTTTCGAAGACTTGCATGAGGAGTTTGCCACTCTTAACTTTTTTTGGTTCGGTATCTTTGATAAAAGAAGGGTCAATGCTTGTTTCTTTCATGAAATTTACGGTGGCTTCTGCGGGGTTTTCGTTTTTCCCTAAGGCGCGTATGTCCATAGCTCCTACGCCTCCTGAATTAGGATAGGCGTAAAACCGTGTGTCGGTGTTTTTTTCAGGCGAGAGTACCCATGTAGCGGGCAGCTGCCATGTAAGCCCAAATTTATTGTGCGTATTGTTTTGCGCAATTGCTACTGTGCAAAATAAGCACAAGGCAAGCGTAAAGAGTGATGTTCTCATATTTCAAAATTTTAATATCTGCAAAGATAACGCTTTGGTGTGTCAAGATATTTCAAGACTTTGTGAAAACCGCTTATCTTCCCATGAAATGAAGCATTGGATTTATAAAAGGATTTATTAGACTTCTTGCGAAAGTGTTTTTTAGAAGCCTCACACCCTGCCCTATCTCCATTTTGAGAGAGGAAAAAGGTACTTTCGCAGGAAGTCTATTATCGGCTTTCAAAAACGCGTGCTATTTTATTGTGACAGCTACATTTTATCCAAACATAGCCTCGCGCAAGGCTTTATCTTTGCTAAATCGCCAAATTAAGCCATCTACACAGTAGTGATAAATCACTATCATAGTAAAAGGAACAAAAAGCAACATCAGCCAGCCTTGTTTCCACAAGCCATAGACTTCCAAAATACCTATCAACAAACCATATATAAACGAAATAATGAGCCACTTGCCTACCAAGCCCCGCTTATTCGGAAAGCGTTTGCGCTGATAGTGCATTATCCAACCTTGATATTGTACATCGTGGTAGGCAGTTTCGATAGCTTCAGCAATAAGAAAAGGTGTAGCCGTTAAAAAAAAGATGAAGTAGTGTGTACCCAATGCTGTAGTAAGCAATAGTATTTTGGGCAAGTTAATAGGCTCGCCTACCAACAACTTCCACACCTGACGCGCTATGAATAGTGCCAATAAAATAATAAAAGCTCCCCAAAGTGTGTCGGGCAAAAAGGTGGGTAGTTGTGGAAACCACGCCTTTAGATTGGCATAAATCGTAATGTAACCATTGTTTTGTTGCTCGGTATAATCGCTAAAAAAGCAGGCAAACATACCCGTATAAAACATACTATAATCAACCCAGTTGTCTAAAGGTTCGCGGTCATCATTCAACGCTTTATAAGCACGCAAAAAGCCATAATGCTGGCGTATAATATGGTAGCTACCAAACATGGACGCAAACAAAATCAGCTGACTATCATAACCTGCTATCGAAATGGCTAAACCCACCAAAATAAACAAAGCTATGCCCCAAGTGTGCAAGAATTTTCTGCGCGAGAACTCTTCTTGGTCTAAGTGTGTACGGGCAAAAGTTTGAAATATATGCGGATGGTCAAATATAGCCGTAAAGAAAAAATAAGTTACCAATATAGATTCACCATTCAAGATAAACTTAAAATGGTGCGCGACACGATATAAGCCTAAAAAGGCAAACGCAAATACACAACTGCCCATGAAAAAGAACAAATCGTATTTGGCACTCACTATCCAACGGGTTCGAAACATAACCTAAGGGTGTTTTAAAGTGTAAAGGTAGGCAAGTGCTTGTACTTTTGCAATTTTGCAAGATGTAATTTTAAGCATTTGTCTGTGTATTCATGTTTTTTACCGATATATAACCCATATTTATCGAAAAATAGCATTATTCTTATAAAAAACACTCAATTTTGTATTGCGTTTTTTAACTATTTTACTCTCTTCACTTTTATATTTAAAGAAAACAATAAATAATTATACTTATATAGAACACTGATAATCAATATTTTACAATCAAAAAAAAACGCTCTCATGATTAAAAACAGTAGGCAAGTATTTCTGCCATAATTTTCTAAGAGCTAAAAATACCTATTATTAGGTATTGACAAATTTGTTTTTAGTCGCTAACTTTGTAAAAAAATCTGAAACAGGCAAGAATTCTAAAATAGAACGTAAAAAATATAGAAATAAGTATTATAATATAGTCAATAAGCACGCAGACAAACATTTTCACCACAAAACCACCAAATTATCATGAAAACTACCACTACTCTCTGCAAGAGGTGTCGTAGCGCGCTTCTATGCGTTCTTACATTCTTTGTTTTTTGCGCTACTCCTCGCGCCCAAAGTTTTGAAGATATTCCTTCAAGATATTTATTAGGAGGTGTTATACTTATTCTACCAGACGAATTACGAAAGGCAGCATATGAAAAAGCAAAACAATGGGACACAGTCCAAATTCGCAAAAACATCATCTATATCATGTTGGAATTGGAGTGGGTAAGAACCCAATTATCAAACATAGACGACAGTATCCCCAGCGAATATTGCTACCTTGCCTTGTCCAATCACTACCTAACAAGCCACGCAACACAAAACAGTGTCGTTACACAACAAGCTTATACGCGTCTTTGGAACTTAACTGATGGCAACCTAAAGGCTTTGCATTTAGACCATGAGCTATTGAACAATGAAGTGGCTGATGATGCAAGTAATTTGTATCTTACTACTACTAAAATAGCCAATAAGTTTAAAGAAGCCCACGCTCACTTCCGCAATTATGCCGTAACGATGCTTATTATGGATTATGGCTATGAAAAAACTAATGAGCGACTTATAGAATTTAGCAAAAGTGGCAAACAGTATAAAGACCAAACAACTTTTACTTTGGACATGAACGCTGATGTTTGGATAGAGTACTTCGCGCTACGCTATGTTTTAGAACCCATGATATTGGAACAGAAAACACCCACGCATTTTTTGACATTCGAAGTAGAAGATGCGCTTCCTAATTTCCCAAAAGCTATGGAACGTTTTCCACTTCCTAACACCCGAGAAACGTTGTTTACCTATAATCATTGGTTCAAACCTTCTAAAAAAATAGACAAAGACCTATCGCAATATTGGGCAGTATTAAAAAACAGACAGCTTGGTTCACACTCTTACCCTTATCCAAAATTACTCAAAGTAGAAAAAAAAGCAAGGCGAAAAGAAAAAAACGGGGAAAATAAACACATAGATGCACCTATGGTTAGAGATACTGCTAGAAGAGTGTATAAGGTTTTTCATGCCAAAACAGATGACATAAAGCACACACACCTTATAGCAAGCGGAGAAACGCTTCTTAAAATAGCTAAAAAGTATGACGTATCTGTAAGCGAATTGCGAATTTTGAATAATAGAAACAAGGACACAGATACTAAATTACAAATTGGAGATATGCTTATCATTAGACTAAGACCAGAAGATAAAAATGAAGACCGCAAAAAAACAGTTATGCTAATAAAAGACACGGTTTTAACAAATCCAAATCGCGGAAATGGACGCGTAAAGTCATACGAAAATAGAAACAAGCGTATTCATACCCAACAAAGGGTAAATCAATCAACCGCTCAAGAAGCACAACGTGGTGGTGAGTTATTGCGTTATCCTGCTCGCCTCACGCCTTTTGAAAGCAAAAAAACGAAAGCCTATAAAGACTTGAAAAAATAAAAAGCTTCCCACGAATAAATTCGCGGGTTAAATCGTCATAGTTCGTTTTTTTGATATCCACAACCAAGCCTTCCCACTAATAAGCCTATAGTAACCAAAACTACATATATTTTATAGGGTTTGTATTTACTGTCGTAATATGTAAGTTCAAACCCATAAATTTATTTTCAAGATACGTTGCCAAAAGATGATTGGTATTAACCTCGCTTTCATAATGCCCAATGTCCGCAATCATAATGCGTTCATCGGCATCAAAAAACTCATGATACTTAAAATCTGCAGATACAAAAACATCTGCACTTTGTCGAATAGCTTGGGCAAGTAAAAAACTACCAACACCGCCACAAACTGCCACAGTACGCACTTGCCTACCCAATAGTGCCGTATGTCGTATGCAGGCAAGGCTCATTTTCTGTTTGAGGTAAGTTAAAAAATCTGCTTCATGCATAGCGGTAGGCAAGACCCCAATTGCTCCTGAACCTATTTCAGAGTTACTGTTTTCAAGCGTGTGCAAATAATAGGCGACCTCTTCGTAAGGGTGCGCCTCTCGCATGGCACGCAAAATGCCCCCTTGCAGATGTTGTGGAAATACAACCTCTACGCGATTTTCTTGTACACTTTCGAGCTTGCCTGCCGAACCTATGTACGGTTTTGCATGGTTGGTAGGCAAGAACTTGCCTACACCCTCTGTTGTAAAGCTACAGTTCTTGTAAGCACCAATTTGCCCTGCACCTGCCTCATGCAATGCATTCAGCAATACCTCTGTATCTTTTAAAGGCACAAAGGCTGTAAGTTTCATGAGTATTTGAGGTTTTGGAGCGAGTATTCGTACTTCTTGCAAGCCTAATGTTTCCGCTATTTTAAAATTTA
>JAYTNK010000727.1:0-3490 GCA_043748375.1 Cytophagales bacterium | reverse complement strand
CAGGCAAGGTGGACTCGCCTGCAGGACTCACCAACTTGCCTGCCTGCCAAAAACCTAACTTGCCTGCGGAAAGTAACACCAATTTCTGAAGCATAGGCGACACTACAGGGTGCGTCATGAGTTTTTCTATTTCCGAAAGACTGAACGCATCGCCCGCAATCATGGCGGCTTCTAAGCTTTTGCGTGTGCGTTTGTATTGGTTTTGAAGTGTATTATTGAACTCTTTGAGTTCAATAATAGCAGGTTCTTTTTTCAAATCAGCAGGGAGAGATTTTAGCACCTTGCCTGCCTTTTCTATGATGATGTCGGATTGCCCATCTTCATCTACTACCAACTGAACCGTAACAGCATTGAAATTCAATGCTTTAGCGCGATTGATGATGTCAATGGCTTCTTCAGTTTCCATTGCCCACGTGAGGCGCATCGGGTCGCTGAAGCCCGCAGTACGCGCCAAATTATCCATCGAAATGCGCACTGCCAAACCTTCGCTTGCCTGCCTTTGTGCGCCAAATTGCTTGCTTTCCTTCTTAAATTTTTGCAAATATTGGTAGCGTTGCAACACGTCTTTTTCAGGGTTTTCTTTGTCCAAAGCAACCAAGCCATACACGCGCAAATAGTCTTGATTGCGTTTGTCAGCTACTTTTTTGGCAACGTCTTCGAGAGAAATCTTGTCCAAAATAATGTCCGCATAGAGTTTAGCGCGGTTGTGTCCTGTGCCTGCTACGTACTTCGCGGCATCATAGAGTATTTGCCATTTTTCTGCTCCTAAGCTGGCGTAAGTGTCTGCAAACCAATCTTTATCTACTGCGCCATCTCCAAAATCTTGCATAGCAATTTTAGAATAACGCGCTACTTCAGTTTCTGTTTCGGCACTGTGATGGCTGTTGGTGTGGGCGTGTAACCACCAAATAGCAGAGTCCATTTTTTCCCAACCCAAATAGTTACTGATGAAGCGTATCCAAGCCGTAACATAGACCGCTACTTCAGCCATTCTTTTTTCAGAGAAAATGCTAAATTCTTGCTTAAAAGCCTCTTGTGTATCGTTTTTATGGGGAAGACTGATTTGGAGCAAACGACTCAAGGTATAAGATTTTCCACTATTGCCATTCAAATTATCCTTGCCTAAGCCTATCAAAATTTGCTTCAAATGCGCCATACCGTAGAGCGTTCGCATAGATTGTACCAATGTTGTAACAGCCGTATCGCTATCGCCTCGCTTGAGTTCTATTTCGAGCATACGATTTCGAGACGCTTCCATCAACTCTTCCAAAATAGGGAATACTTCTCTGATGTCCAATTCCTTGTTTTCTTCTTTGTCAGTTTCTTTGTTTTTGGGGGCAGTCAGGATGTTGATAGCATCATTTTTCATTACCCTGTCTATCAGTTCGTCTTTGGTAACAAGCCCTAATTCGTAGGCGCGTGTGGTCTGTTCCAAACCCATGCGGTATCGGTCTTTCTCATTGTATTCGGCAGGCAAGGTCGCATAACACCAATGGCAGAGTTTCCAAAAATGCGTAAATTCAGTATCGTTCAAGTCTGTAGAAAAGGCATGATAAGCCCCACTAACCGTATCAATGCTTACATTTTTGCGCCAAGTGTAGTGCTGTTCATTCCAACGCGTTTTGTGCAATATCATAGCACTTACTTCGTCTGCGGGTATTTGGTGGTAAATGGTAGTAAGTAAATCTTGTAAAAACACCTTTTTTTGTTCGTGTGGAAACCTATAATTGAGTGCGTTTATAACAACCAGAATAGGGTGTCCCCAATAAGAATCACCTGCTTTTCGGGGGACTTTGGGTATAAAGACAAAAGGTGCGACAATATTTTTGATTTTATTCACCCATTTCATATCCAAAGAGGCTTGTGTTGGTTGTATAAATGTCGAAGTTTCTCGTGCCGCTTGTACTAAATTATGTAGAAACGCGTCTTCTCCATTCGCAGGAATGTATGTTTCTTCTATAGATTTTGGTAAAGGCGTTTCTTCTTCAGTTTCTTCTACATTTTCCAATTCTGCTTCTACTTCTTCGGTTTCTTCTTGCACTTGCCAGCTCAATTTTCCAAAAAGGTTGAGCAACATGAGGTCAGATGCGGTCAATTTATGGTCTGTAGCCCATTTTTCCCACACTTCAGGCAAGGGGTAGTTTTCAAAATGTTGTTGATTGGTGAAGCCTGTTGTATCTCGTTTAATCGCTTGGAGCGTATTGCCTACCAAAACCATTGTTTTAGAATTGTCCCAATTTTCATACTCATATTCGTGGTCTTTATGTTTTAAAATCAATTTTTCGAGAGCTACCAAGGCTTTGTTGATGGCTTCAGGAGATTGACTCAAGCCATATTGGTTTTCCTTTGTGTGTTCCACGTATTCGCCATTGATAGGCAAGGCAGGAAGCGCGTGAGGTGTAACATTTTGCGGATTGAACAAACCATACCCGTTTTCGGCGCTGTAGGCAAGGACATCAACCGTTTCATCTAAAAGTTTG
The DNA here is from genome assembly GCA_043748375.1 of Cytophagales bacterium. GTDB lineage: Bacteria > Bacteroidota > Bacteroidia > Cytophagales > Microscillaceae > RDXI01. The sequence continues at coordinate 1,010 of JAYTNK010000727.1, read as the reverse complement.
TCTGTGATGATTTTTTCTTGTGCCGTAAGTTTGGGATTTTCGGCAAATTTTCGCGCTTGTGTTTGCACCCATTCCAAATCGCCTAATTTCAAGGCCTTCATTTGCGTCAATAAATCCAAACCCGCCAAACGCTGTTCTGCATTTGCCTTGAGCAATTTTTCAGTAGCTTGTTGCAAAAGGTCTGTAGGCAGTTTGAGCAATAAACCAATAACTGAATTGCGCACATTGCCCGCTTTCCTGCTCAACATATCCACAAAAACAGGCACTTCTTTTTCTGTAATTTCAGCTTCTTTCAACGCCATAAAAGCCACATCACGCACTGAAGAACTGCGGTCTTTCAAGACACTAAAGGCAAAATCGCGCTGATATTGCGTTAGCACAGGTGGAGGCGTTTGATATACATTACCCAAAATCTCGCCTACAATTCTGCTACGTTGCCCCGCACTCATGGAGTCAAAGTGCTTTAAAATTTTATCGGATTCTTCTGTAACCTCAAAATCAATCAACGAAATCATCAAGATATGCACTTTTTCTTGGCTGATGCTAAAATTCAACCACGAAAAAACCTTGCCTTCGAATAGCTTTTCTTTTTCGGGGGTGTCTTTGAGTCTTGCCTCCAAAAGATTGTAAGTGTCCCATTTTTTATCCTCCAAGAAATGTAGAAAATCTTTGTTATAGCCATACATATTAATTAAATCCAATGCTTTAGAAAAAACCGCCAAATCTTTGTGGGGCAGGCAAGCGAAGGCATAGCGGTGCGTTACGTCTTCGAGATTTACCAAGCCCACAAAAAACAACGCAAGCAAGGTTTTTTCTGCCTCGCCTGTAGCGATGAGTTGGTCTAACAAAGGCAGGCAAGCGTCCACATCAAGCACGCCTTGCGCCCAAAGTGCCATCATAACCTCTGCGTTGTCTTTAGATGAAATTGCGCCCGTAATTTCGCTTGGTTTCCCCAAAAAGTCGTAGGCAAGTTGCGTGAAACGGATAACCGTACTTTCGCGCTGTGCCTC
>JAYTNK010000726.1:0-9091 GCA_043748375.1 Cytophagales bacterium | reverse complement strand
TATCATTTTGAAGGGCAGAGTATTCCCTTAGTAAGCGGCGATTGCTTTTATCTACAATCTGATGGTTTTGAAGATCAGATGGCTGAAATAGCAGGCAAGCGTAAAAAATTTAGCAAAAAACGTTATACAGAATTTGTGTTAGCGCATTATACCCTGCCTTTCCTTGTTCAAAAACAAAAATTCGAAAAAGAATTTGCTGAATGGCAAGGAAAAGAAATGCAAACAGATGATGTTACAGTAGTAGGTGTCATGGCAAGATAATATTTAATAACAAAACACTGATAATCAATATTTTATATAGTAAAAGTACTTAATTACTTAAGTTTATTGTCAAACAAATTTGTAATCAAAAACAGCTAACCATACACTCATATACCATGAACCTCTTAAAAATTAAAAAACAAACCCATATAATTCTCATGAAAAAAGCACCTTTGTTTTCTCTCTTATTTTGCGCTGTATTGGCACTATCTTTTGCACAAGCGCAAGAGAAAAAACCTGTAACTCTCGAAGACGTTTGGGCGCGTGGCACATTTCGTACAAGCTCTGTGTTTGGGGTAAATTGGTCGAAAGACGGACAATTTTACACCTCGCAAAAAGAAGCCAAAATCGTAAAGTACGAAATCACTACAGGCAAGGACGTTGCTACGTTATACGAAGGCGATTTAGAATATGATAACTATAGCTTCAGTGCAAATGAAGATAAAATCATGTTGGAAGTTACTAAAGAGCAGGTTTATAGACATTCCACACGAGGCGATTTCTACGTCTATGACATCAAGGCGAAGACAACACAAAAAATCAATGAAAAAGGGGTAATTTCTTATGCTACTTTCTCACCTGACGGCAATAAAGTGGCGTATGTGCGCAACAATAACTTGTATTGTATGGACTTAGCCACCAAAGCAGAAACGGAAATAACCTCCAATGGCAAACAAAATAGCATTATTAATGGCTCTACAGATTGGGTGTACGAGGAGGAATTTGGCTTTGCAAAAGCATTCTTTTGGGCAGGCGATAGCAAAAAAATTGCCTACTACACCTTTGATGAAACTGACGTAAAAGAGTATAATATGCAAATGTGGAAAGGTCAAAAAGAAGGTTATCCCAACGACTACCGTTTTAAGTACCCCAAAGTCGGCGAGGCAAATTCATTAGTCGAGATTTCTATCTACAATTTGGACACCAAAAAAGGCGTAAAAGCAGATATTGGCACAGAAAAAGACCAATACATTGCCCGTATCAACTGGACAAAAGACGCTAACACACTTTCTATCCGCCGTTTGAACCGTTTGCAAAATAAAATGGACATCATGCACGCCAACGCCCAAACAGGAACAACGCAAGTAGTTTTGTCAGAATCAAGCGAAACGTATGTAGATGTAGAATATAACGACCACCTAACCTATTTAAGTGATGGCAAACATTTTATTCACGCAAGCGAAAAATCAGGCTTCAAACATTTGTATTTGTATGATATGGCAGGCAAGTTGGTACGTCCTATCACTACAGGCGAATGGGAAGTTACTGCTTTTCAGGGAATTGATGAGAAAAATAAACTTGTCTATTTTACTTCAGCAGAGATTTCACCTATGGAACGTCATTTGTTTGTAATAGGGCTTGATGGCAAAAATAAAAAGCAACTCACTACTGAAAAAGGTTCAAATGACCCTAATTTTAGTACAGATTTCAAGTATTATTTGAATTACCACACTTCAGCTAGCTTGCCTACCACTGTTACCCTGCACCAAGCACCCACAGGCAAGAAATTAAAAGTATTGGAGGACAACGCTAAAGCAAAAGCAACTTTAGCAACGTATCAAATTAGCCCACTTGAGTTCTTCAATTTCAAAACAGAAGACGGTACAGCCTTGAATGGCTATATGATTAAACCTGCTAACTTTGATGCTAACAAGAAATATCCTGTCTTGATGTATGTTTACGGCGGTCCTGGACACCAAACCGTAAAAGATGAATGGCAAGGCTCAAACTTTTTTTGGTATCAAACTTTAGCACAAAAAGGCTATATCATTGTTTCAATTGACAATCGTGGCACAGGTGCGCGTGGCACGAAATTTAAACACTCGACTTACTTGCAACTTGGCAAATATGAAATTCAAGACCAAATGAGTGGTGCAAAATATTTGGGCGGACTGCCATATATCGATAAAGCACGTATTGGTATTTGGGGCTGGAGTTTTGGCGGTTACATGGCTTCATTAGGCATTACAGTTGGGGCTGATGTATTCAAGACAGCCGTTGCTGTTGCGCCTGTTACGACTTGGCGTTTTTACGATAGCATTTATACAGAGCGTTATTTACGTCGTCCTCAAGATAATGCAACAGGCTATGACGATAACTCACCTATCAATCACGTGGCAAAAATGAAAGGCAATTATTTGCTTATTCATGGCACGGGCGATGACAATGTGCATTTTCAAAATGCTGTAGAAATGCAGAACGCACTCATCAACGCCAATAAACAATTTACCTCTTTCTATTACCCAAACCGCAATCATGGCATTTATGGAGGCGTAACACGCTTGCACCTTTATAAAATGATGTCGGATTATTTAGAGAAAAATTTGTAGAAAACAATTGGTCATAGCATTTGTTACGACCAAAGAAAACGTGTGAAATAGTAAAGGTTATTCATGCTGAACAAAGTGAAGCATCTTATTGTTATCAAACTTGCCTGCTACTACTTGGTTTTGGCAGGCAAGTTTGTAACTTGCCTGCCAAATAAGATGCGTATTTTAATATGGTTTTACTTTGCAAATGAACCACATACGAATCGTCTGCATACCGAATAGCTTTGTGTACAGTATCTAAAAATGCACTTTTACTTTGTATTTAATAGCAAACACATAATTTATTGATAATCAGCAAATTAAAAACTATACAAGGTTAAGATGGATTGAGGGTAGAAAATCATGTACCAGTTTTTGTTACGAAAAATTAAAAATCTTAAACCCTAAATTTTCCTTAGCATGATAATTGTAAGGTTAAAAAAACTATTGCTTTTCAAAACCTACAGATTGTATATAGAGAAAGGTGGTAGTTTTCGCTAAACCCTATAGTTTTTTATCTAAAAAAAAACCTATCTTTGCGACCATGTGGCGTAAACTCTCTCTACGCAATAAAGCCTTTGCCTTTGTTTTATCACTGTCCTTCATAAGTATGTTGGTGATAGGATATTTGTTCTATCTTTTTGCAAATTCTGATTATATTTATATTTTAATAGCCCTGCCTTTCCTCGCTATAGGTTCACAAGCCTTGCTTTGGACTGTCCTCTTGCGCGCCGTTGTAGAACCTATAGAGAAACTTACAGACTATGCGGAAGCCATCTCAACAGGCGATTTGACGCAGTATTTGGATATTTCCAACTTAGATGATTTAGGCGAAATTGCACAATCACTACGCGATGTAGCTGATGGCATAAGACAAGCACGAGAATTCACTAAAAGCATTGGTTCAGGCAATTATGAAGTAGAAGTGCTTCAAACAAAAGCGAGTAGCGAAAATGATGGCTTGTTTAATGCCTTGATTGGTATGCGCGAACAACTTAAAACCTTATCTGTTGATGAGAAAAAACGAAGTTGGCTCGCACAAGGAACTGCGGAATTTGCAGAAGTATTGCGCTCTGATGATACCGACCTGAAAGAATTAGGAGGCAATATTATTAAAGGCTTGGTGGATTATCTTGGTGCGGGGCAAGGCGGTTTGTTTATCTTGAACAGCGATAACCCACAAAACACCTATTTAGATTTGGTGGCATGTTATGCCTACAGCGAAACTCAGCACACGCAAAAGAAAATTATTGTGCAAAAAAATTTTGGTGAAGGATTAATTGGACAAGTCTTTTTGGAAAAAAAAATAATGCACCTTACGCAAGTTCCTGAAGACTATTTGAACCTTGTATCGGGGCTGGGTAGTGCGCCTGCTAAGGCAGTGCTTATTATCCCTCTCGAACTAAATAATAAGCCTGAAGGTGTAATAGAACTTGCCTCCTTTCGCCCATTTGAAGACTTTGAAATAGAATTTGTGCAACGCCTCGCAGAAAATATTACTTCTGCGATTATTACCATAAAATCAAATGATAATACCAAAAAACTTCTTCGTGAGGCACAAGAGCTTACGCGCCAAATTCAAACACGTGAAGAAGAGCTAAAACGCAACTATGAGGAACTCAAAACAACTCAAGAACTCATAGAAAAGAAAAACGTACTTATCGAAGACCAAAAATATGAAATAGAAAAAGCACTTGCTGAACAAAACGAGAAAAATGAAATGCTCTCATCTCAAGAAGAAGAAATGCGCCTAAACATGGAGCAACTCGTACTCACGCAAGAGCGCATGATGACTACTCAAATAGAACTTGATGGGCAATTAAACGCCATTAACACCAGCAGTATTAGCAAAATAGAATTCGAATTAGACGGCATGATTATCAGCGCAAATCAAGCATATTGTACCCTTATGGGCTACACCGTAGAGGAAATACGCGGATTAAAACACAGCATCTTTATAGCTGATAAAGTTACGCAAAACAACAAACTGGAAAGCCTTTGGGAAAGGCTGAAAGCAGGCAAGGCTGAATCGGGTGAGTACAAACGGATAAATAAACATGGCAAAGAGATTTGGTTGAATGCAGTATATTCGCCCGTTCTAAATCAACAAGGCAAGCCCTTCAAGGTAGTTAAACTTGCCTTTGATATCACTGAAGCAAAATTATTGCTGGAGGAAACCGAAACACAAGCCCAAACTTTGCGCATACAAGAAGCCGAACTACGCCAAAGTATGGTCGAACTAACCGAAACCCAAGCCGAACTAAACGAAACCAATATAGCTGTACAACAACGCGCTAAGGAATTGGAAAGCAAGAACCAACTCATTACCTCCAGTATCCAATACGCCAAAAATATCCAACGCGCCATCCTCCCTTCTGAAGAGGTTATCCGAGATACAGTGCAAGACTTTTTTGTGGTTTATTTGCCCAAAGACATTGTTTCAGGCGATTTCTATTGGTTTAGTCATGTGGCAGGCAAGGTCTTTTTTGCAGCGGTTGATTGCACAGGGCATGGTGTGCCAGGTGCGTTCATGTCTATCATTGGCAACACAATTTTGAATGAGATTGTAAACGTTCAGCATATTTACGAGCCTTCTATAATCCTTGAGCGTTTGCATGAAGCAGTACGCATACGCCTGCGGCAAGCCGATTCTACCAATAATGATGGCATGGATTTAGCCCTATGCTGCTTGGAAAGTAAGCCAAAAGATAAAAATAGTGTAGTCGTAACATTTGCAGGGGCTAAACGCCCTATGTACTACATGAAAAAACGAGCAGATGAACTTTATACTATGGAAGATGTGCTGGAATTAAAAGGCGACCGCAAGTCTATTGGTGGTTGGCAATATGAAGACTACCGCACTTTTGGACAACAAAGCATTGTATTGCAAAAAGATGATTATTTATTCTTAACTACTGACGGCTTGGCGGATAATCCTGACCGAAACCGCAAAAAATTTGGCATTCATCGCTTCAAACAAATTATTGTGGAAAATATAAATCTATCGCGAGAGGCACTCAAGCAAGGGTTTTTAGAGGCTATTGCGCACCATCAAGAAGACAGCGAACAACGAGATGATATTACTGTTATGGGCATAAAAATATAAATAAATAAATAAATATACAACCATGCAAAACTCCGACTTTTCTATTCACAATTTGCCGTATGGCATTTTTTCAACTGTAGCCAATCCTGCAAAACGTGTGGGTGTAGCATTCGAGGAAGATATCATTGACTTGGCAGTAGTGCAACGCGTAGGGCTTTTCGTAGGCATCGATCTACCTGAAGGCATCTTTGAACGCCACTGCCTCAATGATTTTATTGCACTTGGCAAAGCCACTACAGGCAAGGTGCGTACTATATTGCAAACACTGTTGCAGGGAGGCAAGCAGGAGCTTGCCTCCCTTGCAGGTGAGGTGTTTGTCGCACAAGTTACCGCACAAATGCACTTGCCAGTGCAAATAGGCGACTATACAGATTTTTATTCGAGTATTGAGCACGCAACAAACACGGGTACTATGTTTCGCGATCCTGCTAATGCTTTGTTCCCAAATTGGAAGCACTTGCCTGTAGGCTATCATGGACGCGCTTCTTCTATAGTAGTTTCAGGTACAAATATTATGCGCCCTATTGGACAAACTAAAGCAGATACAGACGACTTGCCTACCCTACAGGCAAGCAAACAAATGGACTTTGAGCTTGAATTAGGATTTATCATTGGCAAGGATACTGCACTTGGGCAACGCATCAGCACTGAAGAGGCAGAATCCTATATTTTTGGTTTAGTGTTATTCAATGACTGGTCTGCAAGAGATATTCAAAAATGGGAGTATGTACCCCTTGGACCTTTTTTGGGCAAAAACTTCGGCTCGTCTATTTCAGCTTGGATAGTACCGTTGGAAGCTCTTGAGCCTTTCCGCTTGCCTACCCCTATACAAGACCCCTCAGTATTGCCCTACCTTACCTTTGAAGGTTTGAAAAACTATGATATACACTTGGAAGTAGTTATTCAACCAGAAGGCTCAAGCGAAAATTTGGTTTCCAAAAGTAATTTTAAATATATGTATTGGAATATGGCACAACAATTGGCACACCATACCATTAATGGTTGTAATGTACGTGTGGGAGATATGTATGCATCTGGTACTATAAGTGGTAAATCACCTGATTCTTATGGGTCAATGCTTGAATTGGCATGGAAAGGTACAAAGCCGTTACAGATGAGTGATGGCACTACCCGCAGTTTTTTACAAGATAATGATACGATTATAATGAGAGGCTATTGTGAGAAAGAGGGTGTACGCGTGGGCTTTGGAGAAGTAAGAGGAAAAGTCTTGCCTGCCCAACCATTTTTAAAAGAATAACGTTTTTTTGAGTGGTGCGAAGCATTTGCTATCTCAAAAGAAAACGTTACAAAAAATAATTTTTTATAAATTATTTGTGAATGATTATTTTAAGCATTACTTTTGAAAAAGTATAGGCAAAACGCTGAATTATTCAACATTGTACCATAATAATAGCATAAAAAACATTTATACACCATTAAATTTTTATTTAACTTAGCACATTCTTTGTTTAGCTATGCAAACTACCAAAGGTTTCGATTTCTTTGAGTATCACACTCAATTAGCGCAAGATGACGTGCTCTTATCGTACAAGGGTCCGCTCACTGATGTTCTCCTCTCAGAGTTTAGTCAGGACATACGAGAGAAGCTTCAAGAAGAAGACAGCAAAGTCGGAAAAAAAGTTTTTGCTATTTTTATGGAACTTGCTCAAAATGTATTGTATTATTCGAAAGAAGTTAATATGTTTGGCAATCGCGACCGCGTTGGCACACTTGTTATCGTAAATACGGGGGAGTATTATCAGCTTATGACGGGTAATTTAGTGCATAAGAAAATTGTACCTGAATTAATTGAAAAATGTGATAAAATTAACTCTTTCGACCGTGATGAGTTGCGCGAGTACAAGCGTGAACTTCGCAATGCGCCTAAAAGCGAGGAAAGCAAAGGAGCAGGGATTGGATTGGTTCAAGTCGCTCTTACATCAGGGAATCGCGTAGAAATGAAGGTGAAGGAGTACTCAAATGAATATGCATTTTATGTGATTGTGGTACATGTAAAAATCAAAAATACGGAAGAAGATGAAGAGACTAAGCCACAAAAAGCAAGCACGGTAGTTAAAGCACCTGTAATTGAAGACAACAAAACGGAAGAAGATGAAGAGACTAAGCCACAAAAAGCAAGCGCGGTAGCTGATGTACCTATAATTGAAGACAACAAGGAGGCACAGTAAACATTTTTTTCGCACCACATAAAATCAAATTAAGTTTTTATCCTTCTCTCATATCACAAAATCTCTCCTCATGGAAAATCTAGAAATAAAAGGCGAAAGTGGCGTTTACTTCATTCCTGAAGTAAACTTAGATGCCACGTCTGGTCTGTGCCAAATCTCAGGTGAATCTTATTTAGAAGACACTGACGAATTTTATAATAACATCATCAATTGGCTCGAAACCTACATCAATGAGGTTAAGAAGCCACTTACTTTTAATTTTCGGCTTACCTACTTCAATACAAGCTCTTCGCGTAGTATTTTGAATGTATTGCGCGTTTTAAAAAAGTATGAGGACAAAGCAGGCAATGTAACCATCAATTGGTATTATCCTGAAGATGATGAAAGCATTGCTGAGGAAGCTGAAGATTATATGAAAGACACAGGCTTGAAAATCAATATGTTTGCTTTTGAGCCTGAGGATTAGGGCATTGGCAGAGTTATTGAGGAGATTTTGTTCAAATCAAAGTTATGACTCCCCTCTTAATATTCGAGGGGAAAGTCGTTCGTATTTTTATTTTTAAGCCAACGTATTGTGAAAAACGTTTTATTTTACTTCTCTTTGTTCTTGCTGAAGTTTGTGGTAGCTGTGTCAGGCTATGCACAATCCTCTGTGCGTATAGAGGAATTGGAACGCAGCATTAAAAACAGTACATCTGACACTAATCGTGTAGAGTTGATGAACAGCCTCTACGACGAGATGACCCGCATAAGTCCGTTACGCGCCAAAAGCTATGCTGATGAGGCACTTAAAGTTGCACAAAATATCAATTATACCAAAGGGATTGTAGAAAGTACCGAACGTGTAGCAGAGAGTTATGAAAAGCAAGCCGTTTATCCAAAGGCACTTGCCTACTACGAAAAGGCGGTAAAACTACGTCAAAAGGCACAACAAAGCGACAAAACAGCTAATCTTTACAATAAGATAGGGCGTATTTATATCCAACAAAGCAATATAAAACAAGCCTTTGAGCAGTTCAAAAGCGCGTTAAGCATCTATCAACAAATTAAAAATAACAGAGGCATTGCGAGCACTATTACATACATAGGCGAGGCATATCATAAACAACAAGACTACGAACAAGCTATCTCCAAATTCCGTGAGGGCTTGATACGGGGCGATTCTCTTAAAGATAGGTCGCTCATTGCGCGCAATCTTACTGGTTTGGGCGAAAGTTATTTTTTAA
>JAYTNK010000725.1:0-4468 GCA_043748375.1 Cytophagales bacterium | reverse complement strand
TAAAAAGAGCGCGTCAGGCGATTGTTCAAAGGTGGCTTCTAACAACGATTCGCTATAGCGCAAGGTTTGCGCAATCATTTCAGCTTCTGTAATATCTTTTGAAAAAATAGCAATGCTGAGTATTTCTCCATTAGCTTCTCGAATAGGGTTGATACGTACTTCGCGATAATAGGTATTGCCCCGCATAGTATATTGCATTTTGCTCAGTACGGAATCGCCTGCAAATGCCTTCTTGATGTTGGGTTGCATCATATCAAAAACTTGCTTGGCAGATATGTCACTATAGCAATCACCAACATGAATATCTTTCTCATAAAAACCCTTAAACGTGGTGTATGTGGCTGTGTTAAATGTTATGAATCGTAAATCCCTGTCCAAAGAGTAAATTAAATCGCCTGTACTCTCAACAACTGCTTTTAACCTTGCCTGCTCGCCTGCAAGGATATGTGAAAGCACATCATTTTGGTCTTGAACAGTTTGCAAAGGGCGTATTATTTTGTTCAAACGCCATGAAAGAAGTGTTATAATGCTTATAATAAGTGCATGAAGTCCAAGAGAAATAACCGTATAACTTGTATAAACCTGTAAAGATATAGACAATATTCCCCAAAAAATAGATAGATAAGCCAAGTATTTCTTGACGCGGAGGAAGTAAAAAAGCGTGGTGTAGGCAAGCGAAATTAGCAACAGACCATGTATAAATGGGTACGCTTGCACAAGCGAAAGGCTTGGCTCAACACTTGGTTTGGCAAAAACATACCTGCAAGAAAGCAAGTACCATATACCAATCAATAAAAAGTGTACGATACGCATTTGCACAACAAGAACTCATTTTTAATTTGGTTGCAAAAATAAACAAAATATTGCATAACTTTGCCCCGTATGTTAGGCAAATATAATTCTATTTATTTTTTGGGTATAGGCGGTATAGGCATGAGCGCGTTGGCGCGTTGGTTTCGACACGAAGGCTATACAGTGGCAGGCTATGACCGCACTGAAACCCCCCTTACCAAAACCCTCGTGCAAGAGGGTATGCAAGTGCAATATGTGGACAGTCTGGATACTATTCCTGAGATAGTACAAGAAAATATAGCCTCCACTCTTGTTGTTTGGACTCCCGCTGTTCCTTCTGATAGCGTGCAACTTCAGTATTTTCGTGAACAAGGATATGCCTTGCATAAACGTGCTGAAGTGTTGGGTTGGCTCACGCAAGATTTTTTTACGATTGCGGTAGCAGGAACACATGGGAAGACAACTACTTCTTCTATGATTGCCCATATTTTACAACAATCTACACGCTCTTGCACAGCTTTTATAGGGGGAATTCTAAAAAATTACAACTCTAATATGCTCCTTAGCACGCAGGCAGGCAAGGCGCAACTCATGGTAGTTGAAGCTGATGAATATGACAAATCATTTTTGCACCTCTCCCCAAAAATATTAGTCATTACATCACTCGATGCTGACCATTTGGATATTTATGGCTCACGTACTCAAATGTTGGAAACATACGCAGAGTTTGTGCTTAAATTGCCTGCCGATAGTGTACTCATTTTGAGAAAAGGATTGGAAAAGGACTTGCCTATCGACCAAATAAAAGCAAAAATCATCACGTATGGCGTTTCAGGCGAAGGAGCGACTGTAGAAGCGCATACCTTTCATAAAATAAATGAACGCTCAACTTTTACGCTTTCATTTGGAGAGGGTATGGGAGGCACTATGCCTGTTTCGCTCCAACTGCATGGGCAATACAATGCTGAAAATGCGACAGCGGCAACTATTGCTTGTCGTGAATTAGTGGAGTCAAGCGTTATGCAGGCAAGCTTCGAGTCGTTCTTAGGTGCGGAAAGACGGTTTCAATATTGGCTTAAAACAGATAAAGCAGTCTTGATTGACGATTATGCCCATCACCCTACTGAAGTAAATGCTTTTTTGACCGCTGTACGCGAGGTGTATCCGAACCGAAAAATAACGGCCATTTTTCAACCTCATCTTTACTCACGCACACGCGATTTCGCAGGCGAGTTTGCGCATAGTTTTGCCCAAGCAGATGAACTTATTTTGCTAGATATTTACCCTGCCCGTGAACAACCCATAGCAGGCATCACCTCTGAATGGTTGTTGCAACAAATTCCCATCGCCAAGCATCTAAAAGCTAAAGCCACACTTGCCAAGCAAAACCTGCTCGCCTACCTACGTACACAAGCAAAACTCGATGTTGTACTCACTATCGGGGCGGGCGACATAAGTAATTATTTGCCAGAAGTAGCTACTTATTTAGAGAAAACTTTTGTTTAAGCCTTTTTACATAGTATCTTTGCACCTTTATTTTATAAATACAAAAATGCAAGAAAATATTCCTGAAAATCAAGACGAGTGGACAGAAATTATCTCTGCCAAAAGCTCTTGGTTTGACTTACGCTTAGGCGAACTGTGGCGATACCGAGACTTAGTAATACTTTTTGTGTGGCGCGATTTTGTAGCACAATACAAACAGACCATTTTAGGACCTATTTGGCATCTTATACAACCTTTATTTACTACGATTACGTATTGGGTAGTGTTCAGCAATATAGCCCAAATATCTACAGACAATCAACCACCCTTATTGTTTTATATGGCGGGGGTTACTATTTGGGGCTATTTTTCAAGATGCCTTACCAATACATCAGGTACGTTTATAAACAACGCTGCCATTTTTGGTAAAGTCTATTTCCCACGCCTTACCGTACCCGTTTCTACTGTTATCTCGGGTTTGATAGCTTTTGCGATACAAATGGGGCTGTTTTTATGCTTTTATCTATACTATTACTTCTTTACTGACGCAAAGTTGGCACCTAATTTATGGATATTGGCTATTCCGTTTTTCTTGGTCATTATGGGTGTATTAGGTTTAGGAGTGGGTATTATTGTTTCTTCTATGACTACTAAATATAGAGATTTGTCGCTATTGGTAGGTTTTGGAGTGCAATTACTTATGTATGCAACGCCTGTAATTTACCCCTTGTCAGCTATTCACTCTGAGAAATGGCGTTTTATTTTATCCTTAAATCCTTGTACGCCTTTGATAGAAGGCTTTCGATATGCCTTTTTTGGAACGGGTATGTTTGATGTATATCAGTTATTAACGTGTGTAGGTATTACGATTGCTATTTTCTTGATTGGTTTGGGGATGTTTCACAAAGTAGAAAAAAGCTTCATGGATACTGTTTAGGAAAGTCATACATCAAAAACTATAATTAAAAAAAATGCTATTTGTTTATCCCAGCTTTTTGTGGGCAATGCTTGCCTTGTCCATTCCTATTTTAATACACTTATTTCAGTTTAGGCGCACACGCAAAGTGCTTTTTACGAATGTCCACCTGCTTCGTGAAGTTAAAACTGAAACAAACCGCCTCCGCCAAATCAAAAACCTACTCATCATGTTGGCACGGTTAGGTATGGTCGCGTGTTTGGTATTGGCATTTGCCCAGCCATTTTTGCCCAGCCCCAATGCCAAAAATATCCAACGTGCAAACGGCTTAGTGAGCATTTATGTGGATAATTCGTATAGTATGCAAAACGAAATAGGCAACGAAAAATACCTTACACTTGCTGTAAATACCGCAAGCGAGTTGTTGAAAGTCTATCCGAAATCTGCTCAATTTCAACTGCTTACTAATCGTTTTGAGAACAAAGAGCAATACCCTAGTACGGCTCAAGCCATTAGCGATAGACTAACTGAAATAGACTTTTCGGCAGAGTACCGCAGTCTTTCCACCGTTTATAAACGGCAGGCAAGTCTTTTGGAACGCTTTGCTCCGAACCGTAAACACCAAGTTTTTTGGTTTTCTGATTTTCAAAAAAGCACTGCGGGTAGCCTTGAGCAAATCCAATTAGACACTGTTAATCAATACTATCTCGTACCTATTCGGACTGAAAAAACACCCAATGTACGGATAGATTCTGTTTGGCTCGAAAATCCTTTTATCAAAGCAAATGAAAGTAACCAAATCAATGTTCGGCTTAAAAGCTTTAGCCAAGAGGCTTATCCTAACTTAGTTCTCAAGCTTCTGCTTGATGAAAAACAGGTATCGACTGCAGCCGTTAAAATAGCCCCTAATGGTGTCGCAAGTACACAATTTAGCTTTACAACCGATGGGCAGGGACTTAAATCAGCGCGGATTAGTTTTGAAGATTACCCTGTAACTTTCGATAATGACCACTATTTTGTACTGAATGCCGCGCCCACTATTCAGATAGTTCATCTTACAGGCGACTTGCCTACCCGCTACATACCCAACGTGTTTGGTAATGAGAGTGTGTTTAAAGTGCAGAGCTTCAGCGTGAAAAACTTGGATTATAATCGCTTAAAAACAGCCGAACTTATCGTACTCGATGGCGTACAAAGTGTAGATGGTGAATTAGCTAAAATTATACAAGAACGCATACGCAAAGGCGCAAGTGTGGTTGTTTTTCCTCCTATCGA
>JAYTNK010000724.1:0-3920 GCA_043748375.1 Cytophagales bacterium | reverse complement strand
GTAATTTTGTAGCGGTTTTAGCGTGGTTTGTTCGCCTTTGGTGTAGCGGTCGCAGACCGCAATTCCTTTTCGTTTAAGTTGGAAACTTAAACAAACACTTAAATCAACGAGGATGTTCTTCTAATTTTTTTGGTTCGGGATAATCAAAGTATCTTCGAACTGATTGCCACATAAGATATTGCTACAAGCTATGAGTGATTTGGTGTGAAGGTCTAAAACGGCTTCATAGTAGTCTTCCCTGTATCCGCCAAATAACGCTAATACTACAGGCAAAGGCTTTCCCAAAAGTGCCGAAACTTCGTTTACCCATGTCGCAAATATCTCGGCACAGCGAACCCAATGCGCTGTATCACATTGATTGCCAAGGTCGTCTTCTTTGTGGCTATCTGCGCCATGTGCAAACACGACATAATGCACTTTATCGTTCAAAACCAAGTCTTTCACGTAGGCAAGCCCTTCTTGAAATTCGTCTATGTAGGTTTCATTATCTCCATCAGGATTGATATTGCACCCTTCTGGTATGGCTTCATCTACTAAAGGATTGAATTTGCGGGTGTCCTCAATGCTATTACCATAATGTCCATCAAGGTCAAAATAGGCGCACACTTTACCTAATTCTTGGTAAATTTTTATGGCAGAAATGACCTGCCCCGAAAACGTACAAAAGCCCATTCCTCTTCCTGGTTGGGCGTGGTGCATACCTGATACAGGCGCGAAACAAACTGTTTCTGGATAACACAGTGCGTGTTTTTTGGCTTGATAGAGTGCGCCTGTGGTGTATGGCAGGCTATTTACCAAGTTTTGCGACCAAGGCAACATATTCGAGGCATAATTGCCTTTTTTGCTATAGACGTTTTCCACGTATTCCTTGGTGTGGGCTATCAAAAAATCTTTCTTTGATATAGGTTCAAATTTTTCCTCTATGTCCAACATTTTGATATAGCCATTTTTCTTGAGCCTTTTCATAAGTAGGAAAGGTTTAAGAGGCGATTTGGAGGCAGATGTTTCAGCTATATTATTGTCAAAACAAACTTGTCTATCTGCATAAAAAGTTTTGATTTTAGGGTTTCGCATTTTGAGTGTAGCGCAGGGAAAGTGTTGTGCAAAAATAGTGAATATTGCTAAGGAACGAGTAAAAAATAACTTGGACATTTTGTTAATCTTTTGCGCCTATACTTTATGCTGTTGTTGGGTGTTCGAAAAGTGCAGGCAAGGTCATTATTTCATACACATTCCACTACTGTACTTTTCGACATCCACAACGATATAAAAAAATCTTTCAATGTTGCTTATCCCATCTTGCATACCAACCTCTCACATCAAAGTGAACTGTTTGCGACCAAGGATAGCGACCTACGCCCCCCGTTTTGGCAATGATATAGTTTTCCAATAAATCCAACACTATTTTTTTATCCTCTTTGTTAGCCACGCCATTTTTATCAATATCCAAAACCTCCACATCAACTGCCATTCCGTAAGTATGCAGGCTTCCTACAGCTCCGCCTGTATCTTTATTGTAGGCGGGATAGCGAAATCCGTCCTTGACCACAAAGGCATTTTTATCATAGCCTTTTTTTTCTAATGCTATCATCAGCTCTAAAAATTTATACAAAACTTTTTTATCCAAAAGCAAATAAATGTTGTGATTGGCTTTAAGGTTTTGTATATTTTTATCATAATACTTGTCTTTTGGTAAAAAATCTAATACACGAAACTTGCCTACCAAATACTTAAATATATCTTCTCCCCGAATAACATAAAACGTTGAATATTGATATTGCGAACTTTCTAAGCCCATTTCTTGCCTATATTTTGAATCCAAGTTTTGATAACTCACAATAGGAAAGGTGCTTAATACTTTATCTATACCCGCGTAGGTATAGATGGGCGTTTGTTTAGTTTTTGTATCATAGAGGTATTCTTTTTTATACTCTATTGATAAAAAAAGTGCTGTAATGGGAATTATTACAGCAAAAGACAAAAACAAAAGTCGTTTTTTCATTAGATTTTAGTGGTTTCTCGATTAGTTATTATGACAAAAATCTTGCCTACCTACACACAAATAGACAATGGAAAGACAACTGGATTATTTGCATTTATGGCAGGCAAGGTATCGAAAATTATCTCCATGTCCTCCAGATAAGAAATATTGCTACAGCTAAAATTGCTATAAGCGACATAATATAGCCTAAAAAGGAATGTTTTTTGTTCAAATAACTATTTGTATGCTCTTTAGGGCTTTGCTTTTGGGCTCTTTAGGGAAAAGATTGATTACTTGATAGTTCAAATTTACGTACTCCTTTGAATCGTGCAGGGTGAGGCTACAAAAAACGTATAAATTTGAAATACTCTCCCACAACAGTAAAAAAAGTCTTTTTTTTATTTAGCCAAAATTTGACTGAAAGATAATATTGGCATAAAGCCTTGCATGTCCTTTACACCTAACTTTGCAGAAAATTAAAGGATTATGTTTTGGAAAATTCGCAGTATTCGCAGTAAACTCTTACTTTCTTTCTTATTGTTTGTTATAGCTATGTGCGGGATTGTATTGCTCAATGTTTGGCTAAATGGTAGGCGAGAAGAGGCAACGCGCATCAATACACAGCTTGGTGAAATCAATTTAGAAATACAACGTATCAAACGCATAGAAGGTGACTTTCTGAAAGATGAAGTAATCAATCCTAATTTTTACAATACGCGGGAAAGTCGTTACATCAACCAACATACGCAAAGCATTGCTACCATACATGATGGATTTCGCGAAATACAACAATATTCAGAAGTAAATACGGCACTCATTACACGCAAAATAAGATATGTATCCAATAAACTTACCTATTACCAACACACTTTTCGGGAATTGCAAGAGCTTATTATAAAGCGTGGTTTCAAAGACTTTGGATTGGAAGGCAAGATGCGCCATTATGCACATACGATAGAGCAAGTGAGTATTGAGTATGGGTTGAGTATGGCAAAGCTATTAGCTATCAGAAGAATAGAAAAAGACTTTATGTTGCGGAAAGAATGGCATTATACCCAAGACATTACTACGGCTATAGAGGTGTTTAGAGAAGAAATAATTAGAAAAACAGTTGATTTTGAAGCTAAAAAACGACTTTTAGAACTATTAAGTTATTATCAAAGTACATTCAGAGATATTGCATACGTGGAAAGAAGCATTGGGTTCAGCAATGAGGACGGCATTAGGCGACAGCTTACACAAAATAGCCAACAGATTGAAACTGAGATGGCCAAACTTAGCCAAGAAATCATACGTATTACCAAAAACCTTCAGGCACAAACCATCAGTGCTTTTATAGCTATCATTGCTATAGCTGTCATTTTATTGATATTTTTCGCGCTTTTTCTCACTCAAGCTCTTAGCCGTCCCATTCGAAGTTTATCAGACAGTATTCACTATGTGATTGAGCATAATTTTTCGCAAGAGGCGATTTTTCAGCCTTTGAACACAAGAGACGAGATAGGAAAGCTCTCTAAAGACTTTGGGCTGATGTTGCAAACAGTACAAACCAATATTCAAAAAATACAGAAGCAATCCGAAAAGATAGAACGAAAACAGTTTGCGCTCATGGAAAGTTTGCGGTATGCCCAAACGATACAACAAGCCATCTTGCCTGATGTTGATGATTTCAACTTATTTTTTCAGGATTTCTTTGTGCTTTACAAACCTATGCACACCGTTTCAGGAGATTTCTATTGGCTTGCTGAACAAGAAGATTTAGTGTTTTTGGCTGTAGTAGATTGCACAGGGCATGGCGTGCCAGGTGCATTCATGAGTATGGTAGGCAATGCGCTTTTAAGCAAGATTGTAAACGAGCAAGAAATTTTTAATCCTTCCCTTATATTGACGTTGCTTGATGAAGAAGTAAGGCAATCGCTACGCCAAGAACGTGATAAAA
>JAYTNK010000723.1:0-7347 GCA_043748375.1 Cytophagales bacterium | reverse complement strand
CCTCCGTCTGCTGAATAATACAAGCCCGAACCTTTTCCATGTCCTTTGAAGTGATTGGTTTTGCGGGCGCGTTCCCAAGCCGATGCCCACAACTGTTGCGGGTTTTGTGGATTGATAAGGAGGTCGATAACCCCTGTACTATCATTGATGAAGAGCGTTTTGCGCCATGTCTTGCCTGCGTCTGTGGTTTTAAAAACGCCTCGTTCTATATTATTCGAGTATAATGCGCCTACAGATGCTACCCAAGCGGTTTTTTCGTCTTGTGGGTGCGCAACTATGCGTCCTATGTGTTGGGTGTTTTCTAAGCCTGTGTGCGTCCAAGTCTTGCCTGCGTCTTCGCTTTTGTACACGCCAAAACCTGCATAACTTGAGCGACTGGCATTGTTTTCACCTGTACCCACCCAAAGCACCTTTTCGTTGGCAGGCGAGATGGCAATATCGCCTATTGTAATCCTTGCCTGCTGGTCAAAAATAGGAGCAAACGATTGCCCATTATTAGTAGTTTTAAATACGCCACCAGAGGCATAGGCTACGTAAAAAGTGCGTTTATCTTGGTTGCTCGCCTCTACGTCTATCACGCGCCCACCCATAACGGTAGGTCCCACGCTTCGGATAGGGTAGTTTTGAAAGATGTTATTTTTGCGCAAGGCTTCCTTTTGGGCGTTTGCTTGCTGTTTTTCTGTAGGTGTGGTGGCAAGTGATTGCTTTTTTTGCGCGAGGGCGATATTTGCCCCTATACAGCAAATGGCAAAAGCATACAGTAGTTTTTTCATGGTATATGGCTTTATTAGTTTACAAAGCTATACCAAAACATAGAACTCACCAAACTTGCCTACCTACTTGCCATGTTTTGCCCGTTTTTTGTGTCCCCACAAACAACAGCTAAAAAAAAACGCATCAAAACCTCCACTTTCTGCCTGCTTTCGAGTATAGTTTAAATATGCAAAAAACAATTATTTTATATCTTGCCTACCTGCTATGCGTTGGCAATACTTTTGCCCAAAAAGAGGCAAACATTTGGTTTTTAAACGATGGATATGGGGTAGAATTTTCAGGAAAACGTATAAATGAACGTTTTAAGGGTAAAGCTCAAGAGCGTTTTGATGGTAAAATGAGTGCAGGAGTTTTGCACGGAAAATTTACTATGTGTGATTCGCTGGGTAACCTTCTTTTTTATACTGATGGCATTTCTGTTTGGAATAAAGAGCATAAAGCTATTGCAACAGATTTGTATGGTAATATGAATGTTTCAGTTGCTCCTCTTCCCAATAAAAATGACATTTATATAATTTTTTATACAGGTATTCAAAATAAATCCGAAAGTTATCCATTTAAAGATAATTTGACCATAGAACACATCGAAAAAGAGATACTTACGCAAAAAAAAATAACAAAAAAAACAGGGTTATATTATAGTATTTTAGATGTAAAAAACGAAGTTTTTTTAGATAAGAATGTACTAATATCAGAGAATATATTGAATGATTTTTGTATAAATCGACACGCTACAGAAAAAAAATACTGGCTTGTAGTTCACGAAGCAAATTCTAATAAGTTTATAAGTTATTTATTAGACGATAAAGGATTTAATTTAAAAGGAATTGAAACATCTATAGGTTTAGAATACTCAGGAGAAAATGACTATATTATGAAATCAAATATAAAAGGAAATAGAATTTTATTAGATAAGGTAGGAGTAGATTCTACTTGTATAGTATGGGATTTTAATAATAAATTAGGGAAATTAACCCACTCTTATACTATTGAACATCAAATGAGTAAATTTTATGTTTACGATTACGAATTTTCATCAAATGGAAGATATATTTACAGTGTTTTTCATAAAGAAGTATTTGCAAAAGATAATATTACTCAAGGCAAACCTATAGAAGATAGGCTAATGCAATATGATTTAAGTATTTTCAATATAAAAAATCAAAATAAATATATCAATAAACCTATAAGAGAATATTTGGTTAGTTCGTCATCTTCGCCAAGTTATGCAGGATCGAATCGTTCTAATACTCATTTACAATTAGCTATGAATGGTTACATATATGTTACTCTTTTCCCTCGTGGTGTTATTGCATTAGAAAAACCTAATAGATTGCTTGCAGGGCACAATAATACTACTGTTAATATAATGTCTCTTACGTTAGATTCAAAAAGATTTTCTGGAAAAATGCCTAAAGTGTCGCATCTGTTACCTTTATCTTTGGTAAACCAAGACGAAGAAATAGAAATAGGCACACCCTTCATACGAGAAATTTTGTTCGAAACCAATCTATCTACCCTCAAACCTAAATACGAAACTGAGCTACAAGACATTGTAGATTTTCTGAAGCAAAATACGGCTTCTAATATAGAAATATCAGGGCATACAGATAACGAAGGCGAGAAAACTAAAAATAAAACGCTCTCCGAAAATCGGGCTAAAGCATTGGCTAACTTCTTAATAAAAAACAAAATAGAATCCACAAGAATAAAAGTTATAGGTTATGGTGGCTTAAAACCTATAGCAGACAACAATACGCCTGAAGGCAGGGCAAAAAACCGTAGGATTGAGTTTTTAATTTTAGAGAAGTAACACCCTTATCTTTTTAAGCCGTTGTTTGTGTCTACAAACAACGGCTCAAACGCTATTTTTTATAAAAATTATCAACGGGAAAACAATAATTATTGTAATTTATTTTAATCCAAAATATAAGCCAGCACCAATAGCAGGAGTTAGTGTGATCCATAACAAAACGTTACGCACTTTGCGCCCAAAACTTCTTCGTTGTTTCTTCATCTCGCCTAATTGATAAACTACTTGGTTATTTTCTTTAATCTCTTTGTACACTATTGTATATACTCTTGGATCTTTATCTTTTATAAGATTACTCACATATTCAAGCGATGCAACTTCTACTTTCTTACTTTGTCTTTTATACTTAATTTTGTTAGTACTTTTTCTTACTTTTATAGTATATAAATTAGCCTCTATGTCTATTAAAAAAGAACTTTTAATATTTAAAAAATAGCCATTTAATTTAATTTTTGGGAAAATAAAAGTAGATAGAAGCCCTGTTTTTGTTAAATGTTCGTTAGTGCTGGTAAATTTGTAATTTCCCAATGTATCTGAAGTGAGTTGTATGTCTATTTTATTACTTCCATCAGTACTTGAGGAGAGATTTTTATGGTAATCCTTGATTGTTCTTGTAATATAATTAAAAACCTCCTCATATTTTTGTATTTCTACATCTTTTAAATCATAAATTCTTGTTTTTCGTACTTCCAAAAATCTATTTATCCTCTCTATTTCAGCTAAACGTACTCTTTCCGCTTCAATTCTTGCCTCCTCTTCTTTTCTCTCTTTTTCTATACGCGCTAATTCTATTTGTCGTTCTTTTTCTATACGTTCCGACTCTACTTTTTTTATTTCAAGTATTTCTTTTTCAATAAGTGCTTCTTTTTCTTTTGTTCTTTTTATACTTTCAGTTACATTTTTAGTATATATCATTGTAATATTATAATATTTATAAATTCTATTACCGTTATAACTATCATTATTTACGTAGCCAATATGATGCTCATCATTATAAATATATAATTTGCCTACAGCAATGATTTGTTGGTCATTGATTAGATTAATGTTTGATAAATATATATGTATGGGTGGATAAGTATTGTTTAAATTTATGGAATTAAATATTTGTATTTCATTATTTGCATTAATACCCCATTCTGTTCCGTTACTAGCAAACATATCTACATCAAAATATTTTATACCATTTGCTTGTTCTTTTATAGATTTATATTGTGGCTGTGGGTACAATTGAAAGCTTTTTACATCCCATGCATTCGATACAAGCGTTTGATATGTACTTACTATTTTTTTTATGTTATCGTCTAATTTAATGCCTTCCAACCTTTGCAATTTTATCAAATTCTCAATAAATGTATTTCGTTGAATAAAATTCCTATGATATACTCCCCAACCTTCATAACTATCCTGCCCAATTAATTTATAAGCATTATATATCGAATCTGATATGTTACTTTGCCCAATTACTAAAGGGATAGAAAAAAAATTTAGAATAAGAATCAAGCACATTTTTCTCATATTAAGAAAGAGTTGGTTTAGTGTGAATAAATAAGTAAAAAAGCCTTTTTTGTGTTATACTAAACAAAAAAGGCTTCATGAAGTAATTAGAGAAGTTTTTTAAGAAATTTCAAAATTTGCATCAAAAACTTCGTCTTGCATAACGATGTCTTTCATGAAAATCTCTTTGGCTTTTTCGCCAATAGACACAGTAGTGCTTCGCGTCCAGTATGCCATGGCTGCCGCGCCTACAAAAGGAAGCCAACGCGCTACGAGGGCTTTGAGGGCTCTTTGTGTTATTTTTCCTCCCAATAAGGCAATGAGTTTTTGCATTACTTGTAAAGAAGCGCGTTTTACCAATACTTTGCTTCCATGCACTGTGGCAAGTCCAATACCTGTAGAACCCATAGAAGATAAGAATACATACATCAAAATCTCATTATTAAGTTCCTTTTCTTTGCCACAAGCTACACCTATGTCGTACACCAAGTTAATTTGGTTTCGAATTACCAATATAATTTCAGGTACTAACGAAAGCATACCAAAGGGACCTGGTATCAAGCTCATACCCCCCGAAATAACAGCATTGGTATTAGCTGCATTAAAAACCAAGTTATCTATTTGGTCTTTAGTAGGTTTTTTAACTCCTTCTTTGCTGTAGTAAGCGCGTTGGCTATCAAATTGACTGTTGAATAAGCCTGTCAGTTTTTCGCCTAAAGCAGCCGAAAAGCCACTATTGCTATCTTTTGCCATAATATTTTTTGCGTTATTTTTTTTTATTTTAAAATTTTTTGTATTAACTTTGCGCAAAAGTAAGAGTAATACTTTTTATCTGCAATTTTCCAAGTTACAAATTCTATAACTCTCAATTACAATGCAAACACTCGGACAACGCATAGCCAAAGTACGCGAAGCACGCGGTTGGACTCAAGAGGTAGTCGCTAAACTATTAAACATCTCGCCTACCGCTTACGCCAAAATAGAAAGAAACGAAACAGATGTTCACTTTTCACGCTTAGAAGAAATAGCTAAAGCCCTTCAAGTAGATTTGTGGGCTTTTTTTACGCCCCAAAACCCCATTATGATTATAGGAGATGTAAATGAAAAGACACAAATAAGTGGCACAAATAATACACAGCATAATTATCCTTTTGATTTTGAGAAAGAACGGCAAGCCCTGCACGCACATATAGACACGCTCAAGCAAGAGGATTTACAAAAACAAACAATTATTGATAAACTTTTGAGGTAAAAATTATTTTATTTTACATGAAAAATAGAAAATAGTACTGATAGGACAAAAAAATATCTGGTAGTTTTGATGGAAGTCTGTAGCGGTGGGCTTTCAGCCTGCCGTTTTAAGCCTGCAAACAGCCTAAAGGTTGCTACACAATATTGCTCTCCACAAAAATTGTCAGAGAACCATAATTTTTATTTATGACATTCTCTTAAGAAGCAAAAAAACTTTATCCACCCTATTCTTCACAAAATAGCAGAGCTACGCGAATTCTATAACTTCACACAAGATGACATGATACATAAATTGAAGATAAAACAAGCCATCTACTATTTAGGTGAGTTATAAACTTAACAAACCACAAAAAAGTCTTTTTTGTTAAAGGTACGTTAATGCGCTATTTTTTTGAAATATGTGGTATATTTGCGCCTTTATAAGTGATATACCATTCCTATTGATATGCAAAAAATCACCAGCTTCTTATTGATATGCCTTGCCTGCGGTTTATCTATCTCGAATACCTTATACGCGCAAAGTCTTGCACCTTTAATAGATGCCAATTCATTGGGCTATTATGAAGACGCTTTTCGCTATGCACGCCTCACTTCAGTACAAGGAAGCTCGCGCATACAAGCCATCGGAGGCGCGCAAACTGCTATCGGCGGCGATATATCGAACCTCACAGGCAACCCTGCAGGTTTGGGCTTCTTTGGCAAAAACAATTTTTCGATAGGCATTGGAGCAGGCAATGCCAGCACACAAACGAGTTATTTTACCCAAAAAGAAAATAAAAATGCGACTATGGCAGGTAGCAAAGGCTTGGGTAGCTTGAATCATGTAAGCGGTGTCATTGCTTTAAAAAACAAAAAATCTACCACAGATGCTCCCACCGTTTGGCGTGGAGGCAGTTTCGCTTTTTCTGTTTCGCGTACCAACAATTTTCAAGACCAAACCTCTTTTCAAGGCACCAACTCGCGCAATAGCAAGTTGGATAGCTACATAAATCAGGCGTGGAATGTTCCAGAAAGCAGATTTCAAAATACGACAGACTTTAACACAGGCAATATAAACTATTTGCGTCCTGTTTATTATGCCTTTTTATTAGGTGTGCCAGATGTGCCTGTCGCAGGCGCGCCTTACTTTTCTTATTTTAGAGATGGGCAGGAAAGAATGTTAGGCAAAATAACCCAAGAGCAAGCTACAGAAACAAAAGGAGGGCAAAATCAATGGAATTTCGGCTTTGGTGGTAATGTAGCGGATAAATTTTATTTTGGGTTTTCAGCAGGTATGACTACCTTAAATTACAGAAAATACACTACGTATAAAGAGGAAATAGATAATAATAATTCTATACTCACCAATTTTACTGAATTTGATAGTTTGCAAGTAAAAGGAACAGGCGTAAATTTTAACGTGGGTTTTATGGTGCGTCCCATCAATATGATACGCATAGGAGTTAGTTTCAATGCACCTACTTTATTTAGTATGCAGGAAACATTTGGCACTACCTACGAGAGTAAGAATACTTTTATTACCCAAGATTCGCCAAACGGGTTTCGACGTGCATCTGCCTTGCCTGGTTCTTATACGTATCGACTGCGCACTCCTGCACGTATCAACGGCGGTTTGTCTGTCTTCGTAGGCAAGTATGGGTTTATTACAGGCGAGGTAGAATACATAGCCTACAATAGCATGAAGTTAAGCGATTATGAAGACATCACTTTGTTTTCTGCCGATAATAGCACCATCAATACCCTTTATAAATCGGTGTTGAATTTAAAATTCGGGGCGGAGTTTCGCTATCAGAATTTCTATGCGCGTGGAGGATATGCCTATAACCCAAATCCTGTACGCGAAATAGATTTTATTGACCGCTCTATATCACATATAACAGGCGGATTAGGACTTAGTTTCGAACAATACAGTTTTGACTTTAGTCTTGTAAACACCCGCTATCGGAGCGGCAACAGCCCCTACTCTACCCAATTAGATGCGAACGGTTATGGCAAATACTTGAGTGATAAAG
>JAYTNK010000722.1:0-18766 GCA_043748375.1 Cytophagales bacterium | reverse complement strand
AGCTGACCTATCCGTAGCCAAATCTTTTACTACAGGAAAGGCTTTGGCGCGCCAAGGCTCAATAAAAACGGTTTCTCCATCTTTGAAGGCTCTCATGTGGAGCTGGCAGGTAGTAGTGCCTTCCCATACGCCATGTGGTCGTCCGTTGATATAAAGGCTACACATTCCGCATATTCCTTCGCGACAATCGTGGTCAAAGGCTACAGGATCATCTCCTTTTTTGGTAAGGTCTTCGTTCAGAATGTCCAACATTTCAAGAAAGGACATATCAGGTGAGATGTTGGAAACTTTATAATCCACCATCTTGCCTTTATCTTTGGCATTTTTTTGTCGCCAAATTTTTAAGTTGAGGTTTAAGCCTTTGTGTTCCATATTATTGGGTAAATAAATATTGAGAAGTAACTACTTGAGCGCAATATAGCACAATTAGGATATTTTACCAAAAATAAGTTGATAAAACCAATTTTATGGCTTGTAGGCAAGTTTGTTTTGAGCTTGCCTGCCTACACTTTTATAAATTAACCTTTTGTTTTATATCTTGTTTTATATTTTTGCAAGAAAAATAGGCAAAAGAAGTGAAAGAATTAAAATTTTGAACTAAGGCGTGACGCTTACAAATGCGAACATTTGAGCGGTATTTTCGGCTATGTTGCGGGCATTTGCGCCACTCATGACATTAGGCAAGTTCGCAAAATCTACCAAGTGACTGCCCGAAATAACCTTGAGCGCATCTATTTTTAACTTTACTTGAGGTTTGTTGTCGAGGCGTACTTGCGCCTTTTGTGTGCCAAAAGACAGGTTTATTTTTTTGATATTGTTATCTAATTTACTGGTATAACCTCCAAAACCACCCACATGGTATTGTATCAAATTCGCGCTACCAGTAGATTCGGGAGAACTACCTTCAAGACGCATAAAAATATAGCCTGAATTCCAAGTCCAGTAATGCCCTTGTGCGCCTGTCGCAGGGTCGAGTACGCCTGTTCTTCGCGATATATCCATAGTATTGCGTAGGCTGTCGACACCAAGCAAGAACGAAACACCTACGTACTCGCCTGCAGGCAAGTTGCGAAGTGTAACGGTTTGGGAGGCAAGCACCTCTTCCCGTATCAAGAAGTAACTACTGTCTTGTGGAACGGTGTATTCAGAACCATCAGCGCGTTGCAATTTCAAATTGCTCACATAATAATTGAATGTTATAACTTTAAAAGTTTGGTTCAAAGGATTGCTATAGTTGGTCGTTCCCAAGACAAGGTCTTGATTGCCTACTACGTTATCAAACACAATTTGCAAGGTAGTTTGCAAAGTAGTTTCGGGAGATGCTTCATTTTTGGAGGACTTGCCCGCACATCCAAAGAGTAGGCAAGCAGCTAAAGAAAATAGGATATTCGTTTTCATAAGAGCGTTATAAGTTCTTTGAGTGATTGGATATAATAGGTTTGGGTATTCGTGCTTTGGTTTGGGTAGTCAGGGAGCGTGTCTTGTGCTGGGTTAAAAAACACTTGGTCGATGCCTGCATTTTGCGCTCCAACTATATCAGCACCCCAATTATCGCCAATCATGAGGCAGTTTTCGGGGGTAGTTTGCACCAAATTCATCGTGTAATCGAATATTTCTTTGGCGGGTTTTGTGCAACCAGCTTGGGCAGAGGTGATAACGTTTTCAAAATATGTTGTCATGCCTGCACTTGCCAATTTAATATCTTGAATTTCAGGGAAGCCGTTTGTAATGATGTGCAGATTGTATTTAGGCTTTAAGTAGGTTAAAACCTCTATGGCATACGCCATGACGTGCGGCTTGCGTGGCATTAAACTCAAATACACTTCCGACAACTGTTCAGAAGATGCAGGCATACGCACTCCAAGCGATTCGAATACAAGCGGAAAGCGTGTGAGGCGCAACGTTTGCTGGTCAATCGCTTTCGCGTTATGCTTTTCCCACAAAACCTTGTTCACTTCTACGAATGTTTGGCTAAATTCAGGGAGAGAAACTAAGTCTTGCATGGCAAAATGCGTGTGCATTTCGCCAAGTGTTTCGTTGGAGTTTTTGTCAAAGTCCCAAAGAGTATGGTCGAGGTCGAAAAATAAATGTTTGTATTTCATTATAATGATAAAAAAAACGTTAATTTTGTAGCAAATTTAGCTAAACCACGCCATGCCATGCCTTACCTACCTTTTTTTCTGCAAAATAATACAAAAAAAATGATTTTGTCAAAAACCATTTGGTTGATAGCGATTTTTTATCTTGCCTCCCTTGCCTGTGTATCTGCACAAGGACGCGCCGAGCCTGTGTATGTATCAGGGGTAATCATTGACGGCAAAAGTTCTGAGCCTGTGCCAGCCGCCCACTTGTATATTCCTAAAGCGGGAAATGGCACCGCTGCTAATGCAGATGGTTTTTTCATCTTGCCTACTATGCCTGGCGATAGTGTTGTAATCAGTTGCATAGGCTACAAAAAACGCTATTATATCATTCCACACGACAAAGGCGACAGTTATTCAGTCGTGATAGAAATGAACGAAGACATGACCGACTTGCCTATAGTCGAAGTCTTTGCTTACCCCACCGAAGAAATGTTCAAAGAGGCTTTTCTTGCTCTTGAGTTACCCGATGAGGAGAAAATGGAGAAAATGCAGGCAAGCATCGAGCGTAATTATATGATGCGTATGGCGTTTGAAGCACCTATGGACGCAGCGGCAAATCACCGTAATCAAATGGATAGGGATTTTTATCGTACCAGCACACGTGGGACTATACCCACCCTTCAGTTGTTAAATCCATTTGCTTGGGCGCAGTTTATCAAAGCGGTTAAACGTGGCGATTACAAACGCGGAAGATGGAAAGAAAAAAAATAAACTGCTGTATAAAATAAAACTTGCATAAATAGGGATTGCTAAATCAAGCAACCCCTCTTTTTTATTTATACCTTTACAAGCACTTGATATATCAGCAAAATATTGATGCCTATATAGAAAGCTGTTGTAATATAAAAAGACAGCCTATCTGTTTTTTTAGCCTTCTCAATAAGTCCTTGTTTATGTAAAGCAGAGGTATAAACAGATACTAACAAGGCTATAAATATAAAAAAGAAAGTTAATAAATGTACTTTATCTACCAATGTGAATACTACTGTTTCGGGTAGTACCGAGTCGACAATATATTTATTGCCGACCGCCGCAAATAAACTACCTACTGATAGCCCTATGCGCGAATCAACCTCCTCTGCGTCTATCCAAAAAACAAGCAATGCAATCAAAAACGCAATATACGCGCCAATAAACATTTTGAAAAACAATCCAATACCCATTCTATCCAAAGTAATTTGAATAATTAGATTGGCATACGTGCTATTACCTTTGAGTATAGGGTCGCCATAAGTAGTTTTATAAACAGTCTTGCCTGCCACAATATCAAACTTACTAATCTCCCAACCAGATAATTTTACGGTGCTGTCTATTTTGCTATTTATTTTATCGGCTTCATAAATAATAGTATTTACATCTTTCACACCTTCCTCTATCATAATTTCTAAAACTTGCCTATCGAAAGGGAAATTTTCGATATTCCATTGTTTCTTCACCTCAGCGCGACATTTGTGGGTAGCCCACACAATACCATTTTTGATTTCGGTATTGGGCAATACGTTTTCCGTTTTCTTGGCATTCACGATTTCTACCGTTTCTAAAGGCTTCAAGCTGTCGTTTTTATGGTTAAACCATATCCAAAAATCAGCAGAGAATGAATTATTAGAAAGGCTTAAATCATACAGAGAAGTAAGATAAACACCAACTAATAACTTATTTTTATTGGTAGGTGTTTGCGCAAAGGCGGGTAGGCAAGATAAAAAGTATAAAATTAAAATGAAAAAAAAGCGCATATAATAATATTGGGGGTGAATTTTTTATGATTTGTATGATGAAAATTACTCAATACCGCAATGTTAATAAATTTGCTGTGTTTTTGCAAATACTTTTCTACTTTATGCTAATTGCCAAGAATATTTTAAAAATCTATGCACACTCAACTTGCCTATTTAGGCATCAAAAAACGTAAAAATAAGCCATTACAAATTTAAAATAAAAACTTAAAAAACAGTATAAGATTAAAAAATGGTCTGCATTTGCAAAAATTAAATAAACCTTAATAGGCTCTGAGCCTCTTGTAAACCTACAAACACAAAGAGCCGCCACTGATTTTTATCAATACTTAAAATTTATAAGTGCCTTATTATCAAGTACTTAAAAATCTAAATATACTAGACTTCCTGCGAAAGTACCTTTTTCCTCTCTCAAAATGGAGAGAGGGCAGGGTGTGAGGCTTCTAAAAAACACTTTCGCAAGAAGACTACTCTAACACTAAAAATTGCTGGTTATTGAAAAGTAGCCGTCTGCCAATCTGTCAATCGTTTGTTCATGATAGCAAACCAAATTGGTGGACAAAGTGCCAACAGTATCATCACTGGATAACCAAATGGTAATTGTGGGCTCTCCTCAAAATGTCGCAAAATTTGATAAGGACGCGACGCATTGGCGTGATGGTCAGAATGACGCTGTAGTTGAAATAGAAACAGATTGCTAATCAAGTGATTAGAGTTCCAAGAGTGAAGCGGATTCACACGTTCATATTTGCCGTTGGCAAGCAGTTTACGCTGAATGCCGTAATGCTCTATATAATTTACTGCCTCAAGAGAAGAAAAAGCTAAGAAACTTTGCAAAAAGAAAAATCCAACACCTATCCAACCACCTAAGGCAAACATTAAAACAGCTAAAAGTAAGGGCAGGCAAGTATATACCCACATCTCGTTGTGTTGGCATGAATAAGGGTGAATCCCTTTATTGGTTAGGCGTTTAGCCTCTAAACGCCACGCACTTGCATACCCGCCAAAAAGACTCTGCCACCAAAAAGCATAAAAAGTCTGTCCTTTGCGTGAAGTTGCAGGGTCGAGCGGCGTGCCAATATGCACATGATGCCCTCTGTTGTGTTCGATATAAAAGTGCATATAGCAAACCGTCATCAGGTTTAATTTTGCCCAAAAACGATTCCATGCGTCTTTTTTATGCCCCA
Organism: Cytophagales bacterium; assembly: GCA_043748375.1. GTDB lineage: Bacteria > Bacteroidota > Bacteroidia > Cytophagales > Microscillaceae > RDXI01. The sequence goes on along the minus strand of JAYTNK010000722.1, from coordinate 13,702 downwards.
ATTCGTGTGCTACATTGATGCCACTACTGTTGAATGTCATGAGGCTAAACAAAATGCCTGTATATTCTAACACAGAAAGTGGATAATGTGCCACCACAAAGACTGCCCAGCACAACAAACTTGCCTGCACCCAAACCAAACTAATAACCAAATAGCCAAAGTAAGCATTGTTTACCAATTCATCTGTTATGCTTGAGTCGTTTACATTTTCGCTATCGCGCCCCACCCATTCGTCCCAAAGGGGTACAATGCCATAGGCAAATACAAAGCCAGAAAAAGTCCATAAACCACCCATATAATAACCACCTATAACCAAAATAGGAATGATGTAAATGAGCAGAAAACCTAATTTTTTATACAGTTTCATAGATTATAGGATTTAAATTAAAAATACGCAAAAATAATATGTAGCAAAGGTAAAAATATTTTTTCTAAAAAACAAACTTTTAATAAAATAATAGTTGAACTATTTTGCCTACGTGCTAAATAGTTCACCATTCTTTTTCTCCTTTTTACAAGTATTAAATAGCTGTTTATCAATATATTAATAATTTATATTGACTTGCCTGCCAGCCCTAAAAAACAAAACTATTCAAAGTATTTTTTTTATAGTACAGTTTTTTTTAGCGCGTTTTCTTTTTGAATAGCAAATCAACTGTTTTTGAGTCGTATTTGATACTCAAAAAGAAAACGCGCTTATTTTTACAAAGTATAAAAAAACAAAAAAAATGTGCTTTTTTGTTTTGCGTGTGTTTTGTAACTACCCTTCGGAAATACTTTCGCAAGCAGTCTATTTGGAAATGCGTTTGTTTTTCATGATATTTGCACCATTCACGTTATGTGAAAAATAGCATGTTTTGTTTTTGAGTATCAAATACGACTCAAAAACAGAAAAAACAGCTAATTTGCTATTCAAAAACAAAACGCAAAAAAATATGTATCACACCCCTGTAATGCTTGCCGAATGTATTGAAGGACTAAACATTCGCCCCAACGGAACATATCTTGACCTTACTTTTGGGGGAGGCGGGCATTCTCGCGCCATTCTTGAGCGATTGGGAGAGGGAGGCAAGCTCATTGCTTTTGACCAAGACGAAGACGCAAGAGCAGAAGCGGAAAAAATTGAAAGCCCTTATTTCCAATTTGTAGAAACTAATTTTCGATATTTTAGGCGTTATTTGCGCTTGTATGGTATCCATCAAGTTGATGGTATTTTAGCAGATTTGGGCGTGTCCTCACATCAATTTGATACCGCCAATAGAGGTTTCTCTATTCGTTTTGATGGCGTATTGGATATGCGCATGAATCAGCAAGAAGGCACGACCGCCGCTGAAATTATCCAAACTTATACGGAAGAAAAACTGCAAAACCTGCTCTATGTATATGGCGAAATTCATAATTCGAAACTACTCGCCAATGCGTTGGTACGTACGCGCATGAAGCAGCCTATCACGACTATTCAAGCACTCAAAGAGATTTGTTTGCAATATGCACCTTACAAAAAGCAAAATCAATACCTTGCTCAAATCTTTCAGGCGTTGCGCATAGAGGTAAATGATGAACTCAAAGCACTCGAAGAAATGATACTCCAAACCCCAGAAGCCATAGCAAAAGGAGGTCGTTTTGTAGTGCTTACTTACCATTCATTAGAGGACAGATTGGCAAAGAACTTTATACAAAAAGGTAAATTTAGTGGGGAAATAGAAAAAGACTTGTATGGTAATTATTATGTGCCTTTCGAGGCTACTCATCGTAAAACGCTCACCGCCACAGAGACTGAACTTGCCTCCAATTCACGCGCTCGCAGCGCAAAGTTACGCGTAGCTGAAAGAGTTTAAGGATAAACATACCTTTTAGCGTTAAAAACTGTAGAGCGTATATTTTATATTTCTTATCCCCGTTGAAAATTTCGCTGTAAGAACTGCATCCAAAAATGGGTGCTTTCTTTTTGAGTAGCAGATACCATTTACAAAGAAAACGCACTAAAACCGAGAAAATAAGTGTTATTTCTCAAAAAATGGAGCAATGCCTATTTCTTTTAAGTTAACTGCCTCAACCTTATTTTTTATTAAATAATCTAATAAATTAAACCAGCGCGGGCTTTTATCAAGTATCCAACTGTCTGATGAAACAACTACTTCCGACAGTTCAACAAGCGTTGTATCAGGATTAAATACCAATTCGGCTGTCCAATTCCATTCTTGTTGTTCTGCCATATTTAAGACCATAGCTTTCAACCGCCCACTATTCGAAACGGGTGAGTCAAAATACCAATTAGCGCGTACAATGCCCAACGTTTGCAAAGCATCTCCTATAAGTTGTAGGGCAGGCAAGGTTTCTTCTACATGGCGGTAAGTGCGGTGAACACTTGCTAGGTCGCGGTATGCTCCATCGCGTCCTAATAAGACTACACCTCCTGACAAAGCACTTTCAAGCGTGATAAGCAAATTATAGCCATCGATGGCTACAGTTTCTCCGATTACCTCATTGATTTGCAATACACGTTCCTGCCTATTCTGCCATGCCGTATTCGAACATGAACACCGCATAACAGCATTCATTTGCCGTTCAGTAAGTCTAAATCTATTGCCTACCAACTGCAAAGATGCGGTATCAGGATAGCCGTTACTGAGTAGCCAGCTTAGGTCATTCACGGCTTGCCGCAAAATGATAATCCATTTTTCTGAAAAAAGTTTTGCATCTTCAGGGTGTTCGCCTCGGTGTCGTTGTTGCATAATAACAAATGATTCTTCTAAGATTTATCAGGACATTCCCCCACGATTAAAATTGTGGGTAACGAGCAAAACCCATATAATAGCACCTAAATAGCATGAGAACTTATTTCGAAATAACCAGTTCGACTCTTCTATTAGTAGCTCTGCCTTCGTTTGTGTCATTGGTCGCGATAGGCAAGCCACTACCAAAACCTTCAAACGAGATGCGGCTTTCTATAATTTTTTTGCCCACCAAATACGCCTTGACCGCTTGCGCACGATTAAGCGAGAGCGTAATATTGGAAGACTTATTGCCTATGTTGTCGGTATGCCCCATAAGCATAATATGGCGTGTAGGATTTTGTTGTAAATAATTAGCCAACTTGTCTAATTCTGTGTATGAAATAGGTTGGAGCGAATACAACGCATAATCGAAATGCACGTTTTTGAGAATAAATTTCTCACCTAATTTTATGGTCTTATCATCAAAAGATTGGGTAGTACTGGAAGATATTTTTTCCTCAAAGAAACTTTGATTAAAGGTAGGTAATCCCAATTTTGCGACACCTGTAATCAAGGCTACTGCATTGTTTTGGTATTTGCAATCCACCCCACGTATGTTTGGCGCATTGATTACACCCAAAAACTTGGTGTTATAAATGGGGAAATAAACTTTTCCATCAGGCGCGAGTTGGAGCGAACCTATCCACTCGCCTTTTTCTGTCTTGCCTACCTCTATGCGTGTACCAACTATGCTATCGGCAGGCAAGGTTTGGAGATTGTATTGGTAAACCTTGCCTACCCCTGCGGCTGATACATACAAAAGTGAACCATTGGGCGAAAACTCTACACCATAAGGATAGGCACCTGCTTCGAGCTGAAGGCGTATAGGTTGAGAAACCTTACCCGTTGCATTGTCAAAGTCAAATAGCTCAACAACTTGGTCGTTTTCAAGCGCGAGCGCAAGATTTGTACCATCAGGATTAGCCTTAAGGTAGCCTTGTGCATTCAAGTCGGCACCTTGATGAATTGCTCCTGTTTGGCTGATAACGGGCGTAGTAGTGATACCTGTAGCTGTTATGGCGTAGGCAAGAAATTTATTGGTTTTCCATTCATGCGCAATAACCCATGTGTCTTTTTGGTTGCGATGGCGCACTGCGGTTAGTTTTTCAGTAACAGGCGTAGCTAAAAGTGTGTTTTTCAAACTTGCCTCTACATCGCCTAAGCCCGCCTGCAAATCCATATTGACAACAGAGTAACACAGTCCATCAACTCCTGCTGTAGCCGTTATAGTAAAGAGGTAGTATTGATTAGGCGCGCCTATTTTGGCTACGACTACCCCCGATTGGGTAGAAGAGGGATGCCCTTTCAGGTTAGTACCATTAGGCATAACCTGATGTTTGGCATTATAAACTCGAATGCCATCTGTATAAAATAACAACTTGCCTGCCTTATCGGCTATGGTTGCTACCCCTTCTTCCGTTACTACCTCACCGTCAAGCAAGGCAATAGGATTACCTTTTCTAAAATCTACACCTGCTTTAGTGCCAAAATACCAAATACTTGCATCATTTTGCGCATAGGCAGGCAAGGAGGCAAGCCACAAAAATAAGATAAGACAAGATAATGTACGCATTTTTTTATTTTATTTTTTATTTTTTGCCTCTACTACAAATCCATAAAAACATTTGTCCTCTTGAGTAACAATTACTTCACGTTGTTTGCTTTTGCGTTCAGGCAATATAAAAACCTTGATATGGCTTTTGCGCGTGGTACTCGCCCCATTGAAAGTTAAGATGGGTTCTTGAGTAGTTTGGTAGTTATAAATTTGCCAAACCGATTGCGGACTTGCCTGAAAGTACAGATAGCTTTCTGTAATTTTCAGTTGCCAATCGGTAGTAAGATTGTTATTACTATGCCAAAGGTTGGGTGAATTGTCCATAACTTTTATATCGCGCAGGGCAGGTTTATAAAGGGTAACGAAATGCAAAATACTCCAAGCAAAAAGAATAAAAAATGCCGCGGGTATAAAGGGATAACGTTGTAAGAAGTTCGCTTTTTTGTTGGTAACTGTTTCAATCATTATAATATGTCTAAAGCCTCTATAAACTTAGCGCGATACGAACGCCCTATTGGAATTTGTTTTTCTTTGATAGATACGTTCAAATCCTGCACAGTATCAACGTGTTGCATATTTACGATATACGACCTATGAATACGCACAAAACTCTTATAGATGGAGAGTTTGTCTTCGATGCTTTTCATGGTGGAGTGTACTATATTTTTTTGTTTATAGGTGTAAATTAGTATGTAGTCTGACAAAGCCTCGATATGTGTTATTTCTGTAGGAGCTATTTTCACAATTTTGTGATTGGAGCGTACAAATAGGTAGGGCAATTCTGTACTCTGTCCCTCGAAGAGGTTGTCAATACGTCCACGCGCCTTCTCTACAGCTTTCAACAATCGTGCTTGATTAACAGGCTTCACCAAATAATCAACTACGTCATATTCAAAGGCTTCGAGCGCGTATTGTTCTTGGCTTGTGGTGAGGACAACATTTAGTTTGCGCTTTTCGAGAAGTTTGATGAGTTCGAGTCCTGTCATTTCGGGCATCTCAATATCTAAAAACAGCAAGTCAATTTCCTCATCTGTTTGTAGGAGGTTGTAGCCTTCCATAGCACTTGAGCAGACATGCATCACGTTGATACCGTCCATTTTGCTCAATAAGTGCGTTATCATGCTGCGCGAAAGTTCATCATCATCAATTATGGCACAATTTAAGGGTATATCTTCAGAGTTCATAAGCGTATTGTTTTGTATATGATTAAAAAAAGAGTTTGTTTAAATAATTGCTAAATGCTCTTTGTGTGTATACAACTATTGTTGGATAAATGGTAATTTGCTGAGTGTTTGGCGCAGACACCAAATCTTGTAATAACCTAGTTTTGGTGTCCTTGCTAAACAATTTTAATTTATTTTGAACGATATTTTAATATTTATCGAAAACTATTGTAAATGGTTGATTTGTGAGCGGCATACTCAAAAAAGGTAAATCTATAATTGTTTTAGACAAGTCTTGTGTTTTTTCCCAAGGGTCAAAGTTTGAAATAGGGACTACGAATTGATAGTTTTCGGTTTCAATAGTAGGTTTTAAGGCATTTGCTTTAAATCCATGCAAATATAGCTTCAAAGTATTGAATTTGGTGGCATAAACTCCTTCTACGACTGATATTTCGAAGGTTTTTTCTCCTGCCTTACCTACTACAAAGCTAAAATCACGCTTATAGTAGCTATTTTGCTCATATTGGTAGGTTGAGCCATCGTCTTCATAATAGGTAAAATGTGTGGAATGTTCACCATTGTATAAGTGGATTTCTAAAATTCCATCGCCTGCTTCTTTGGTGTGTGCGATGGCGTGTTGGGCAGGCAAGATAGCTCCTGCTTGCACAAATATAGGCAATTTATCGCTCGGCACTTCGAGTATAAGTTCCTGCTCGCCTGCGTACAGCTTATCGTTGTAAAAATCGTACCATGTGCCTGTAGGCAAGTAGGCGCGATGCAAGACTGTTCCACCTCCCGCTACAGGTATTACCAATAAGAACTTTCCAAACTCATATTGTGCGGTATAATTATCGTTATAAATTTTTTCATCAAAAGGATAATTAAGCGCGAGGCTTCGTTGAATGGGTACACCTGTTTGCGTGGCTTCATAAAAAGTCGCGTACAAATAAGGCATTAGGCGGTAGCGCAATTTCAAAAAATTCCTTGCGATTTCTTCTGTTTCTTCTCCATAAGCCCACGGTTCGCTGTCTTTGCTGTTTATCATGGTGTGGCAACGAAAAAACGGGGCAAATGCACCCAACATTATCCAGCGTTTGAATAAATCAATAGAAGCCTCGCCTACAAACCCGCCTACATCATAGCCACAAAACCCTAAACCTGCCAAGCCCATGTTGTTCAAAAGCCGTACATCGCCTATCATATTGCTTTCGCTGGAGCAGTTGTCGCCTGTCCAAACAGCCGCATAACGTTGTACGCCCGCATAACCTGCTCTCGTGAGTACAAAAGGACGCTTGCCTGCCAAATGCCCACGCGTACCCTCAAACGTGGCGCGTGCCATCTGCATACCATATACATTGTGTGCTTTTTTGTGAGAAACGCCTTCGCCCTCATAATCAAAAGCTGTAATATCAGGAAAATGTTTGCCCCAAACGGCAGGCTCGTTCATGTCGTTCCAAAAGCCTTCTACGCCTATATTGGCTACTTCGGCAAACTGTTTGCCCCACCAAGTCCGTGCTTTTTCAGCTGTAAAATCGGGAAAATGACAGCGACCAGGCCATACTTCGCCTATGTACGGCACGCCATCAAAGTATTTCACAAAAATATCAGCTTCTAAGCCACTTTCATACACTGAGTAACCTGCTTCTACTTTTACGCCAGGGTCAAAAATCAGTACAACCTCAAAACCCATCGCTTTTAGTTTGGCTATCAGCGAGGCAGGCGAGGCAAAACGTTCATTATCCCAAGTAAAAACCTTGTACTTCTGCATATAATGTATGTCCAAGTACAAAACATCAGCAGGCATATCTTTTTCGCGGAACGTTTCGGCAAGGCGAAGTACTTCTTTATCAGGATAATAACTATACCTACATTGTTGAAAACCCAAACTCCAAAGGGGAGGCAAGGGCATCTTGCCTGTTAGCCACGTATAGCTTTCCAAAATGGCAGGCAAGCTGTGGTTATGCAAAAAATAATAGCGCATTTCGCCATCTTGTCCCTGAAAATAGCTAAATCTATCCGTGCTTGCGCCAAAGTTGAAGCGTGTTAAATGGGTGTTATCGAAAAATATGCCATATAGCCTTTCGCTTTCGGGCAAAACACCCACATAAAACGGGTAAGAGCCATACAGCGGGTCTTGGTCGCCTCCATAAGCGAACGCATCAACGTTCCAATTCGTATAACTATTGCCTTTTCTATCCAGCCCGCCGAGTTTTTGCCCCAATCCGATGAACCGCTCTTGTGGTTGCAAAGTCTTGTAATTTGTAACCTCTGTGCCTTGCCAACTGATGCCAAAACTTGCATGGTCTTCATTGAGCAACTTGCCTGCCAAGTCATAAAACTGCAGGCGCAAGGGGCTTTTGTGAATAAGCAATTTGATGTGAGCTGTTTGCAAAGTATAGTAACTTGCCTGCTCTGTCCACACAAAAGGAGTTTCTACAGGTTGCGCTACCACCGCATAAGAAAAGGTTTCAAAGGGCTTATCGTCATACAGCATAGCGCGCACCTCGATAGCGTCTGCGCGAAAAACAGTTATTTGCATCGAACCTTCGGCAGTGCGTAATAATACGCCTTGTGCTGTGAGCGTAGTTTGTTGAATATTTCCGAGTGTAATTAAAGACATAGACTAATAAGGCGAATAATAGTTTTGGATTGTCTGGCAATTTTTGTGAAAATCTGTAGTGGCAAGCTTCCACTTTACCGTTTTAAGCCTCCCAACAAGCTTCAGCTTGTTGCTACAACCTTGCCTCCACAAAAATTGTCAGGCAACATGGTTTTGAAGTTTAAATATAGGTTTTTTTTAGAATTTCAATAATACTTGGGGGAAATTAATGTTTTTTATTTTTTATTGATACATATAAAATACTGATAATCAATAGCTTAAAAATATAAAATGCTTAGTTGATTTTAGTGCTTACGCAAAATTTGAAAATGAGTTTAATTATGGCGGGATTTACCAAAACCCCTCGCTTAGCCATGCTGTAAGAATCCCTTGTTTTGCGAAAGCGAAGTGCTAAAGAAACAAACAGAGGCGCACAGCATGGCTAATTATCGGCACGCTTCCGTTAGGACTTTCACTTTTCCCCATGAAATAGGGGAAAAGTGAAAGTCCTATACATAAAACAACCTACTTGCCTACCCAAAATAACCGCCCCAAAACCTTTATTTTCAAGGTTTTAGTGCGGTTTTGGTTTTGGCAGGCAAGGTGTTTGTTCTCATGCTTCCAATAGCAGTAATTGGGAGGCAAGATAACGCAGTTTGCCCATGTCTATCAAATCTGTTTCTGCCTCTTGGAAAAGGTCTGTTTCGTTTCGACTATGCAGTTCGAGGTAGCTTTTTTCGGCAACCTTTTTGGCTTTAGAAGCGAAATGTAGGCAGTGTTTTGTTTTGTAAGGTGCTGTAGGAGGAGAGCTTAAAATTCAGCTCTCTAAATTTTCAATCGATTGTATTATATTTTTATGTAATTTTTCGAATGCGTCCGCTATTTTGAGCGAAGTAGTAAGGGCTTGCTTGCCCTCTTGAGTTACGAGATTTTCCATTTCTATAGGGAAGGGGATAGATTACTTGATAAGGGCTTTTGCCTTTTCAGGTGTTCTAAAAATAAATAAAAAGTTTTAATTTCAACTCAAAATATGAATCATTCATTTTCCAACACCTGAAATAAAAAGGTCTGTGGATAGATAAAATCGACAGCGTTTTTAGACCACCTGAAAAGGCGAAAAAGAACTGGGCAAGTGCTTATCATCTTCTATTTTAAAAAATAATTTTTGTGTGGGGTAATAATTTTTTTATCCTTTCTTTTTCATTTTCGGAAATAGGATTACCTCTGAGACCGAGTCCGATAAGTGATGTAAGACGTTTGATTTCATCTGGGAGATGCGTAATTTTATTGCTATCCAACCACAAACTGCGCAAATTACCTAAATACCCAATTTCTTTTGGCAATGTTTCAAGTTTATTACAGCCTAGATATAGGGAAACTAAATTATCTAAACTCCCTATTTCTTTGGGCAGTTCATTTATTTCATTGTGTTGCAGGTCTAAAATACGCATTTTTTTTAAATTTCCGATTTCTTTGGGTAAGTTTTTAATTTTATTTTTTTTGAGTAGCACCAATACTAAATTTTTACATTGCCCTATTTCTGTAGATATATATTCAATCTCCAAAGAAGGTGCATCAAGCGAGGATATACTTTTTTTTGTATAAATTTTTCCTGTTTTTGCATAAATTTTTCTTGCTGTTTTTAAAATGTACACGCTGTCTGATATGATTTTTTTATCGGAGTTTTGCTTCATATTCCATCTTTGTGTGTATGTTTTGGATAATCTATCCTCATTTTCTGTGCAGTTTTGAAAAATAGTGAGCCATAATATTAATGATATTTTGCCCGTATTTTTGGCGTTCCATATTTGTTTGAACATAGGTTTAGTTTTTTATGAATTATAAATGTAATAGCTTTTTTTCGCCTTTTCAGGTATGCTAAAAATGAATCGCAAATTTTAATTTCAACTCAAAGTATCTTTCATTCATTTTTCGACACCTGAAAATAACGAACCAAGCGCGTCTTTTTCAGGTGTCGAAAAATGCTGAAATGAAAAAGTCTATGAATAGATAAACTTGACAGCGTTTTTAGAACATCTGAAAAGGCATAAAAGGGTTCGTAGTAATGCCAAAGCGGTGGGTGGTAGAGCGTATTTTTGGCTGGCTTGGAAATTATAGAAGGTTGAGCAAGGATTGTGAAAAAACTACCTATAGTAGTGAAACGATGATACAACAAACTGCCATGATTGACCTTATGTTAAAAAGGCTCTAAACCCCTTTTAAAACGTTTTCTTAGACTTTGAAACCTACCAATAAAACATCATCAGTTTGTTTTTGATTGCCTTTCCATTCTTCAAAAATGCGTTTGAAGGAGGCTTTTTGTTGTGGCATATCTTGTATGCCTATTGTTTGTATAAGTTCGCGCAGGCGACGAACTGTGTATTTTACGTTAGGGAAATCGCCAAATTGGTCAGCATATCCGTCAGAAAAGAAATAGAAAACATCTCCTTTTTGTCCTTGTATTTCTATCTGTTCAAAGACTTTGTTCTCTTTGTATTCCGTTCCGCCAATAGTAAACTTACCTCCCTTATGCGCCAATATCTTGCCTGCCCTGAGGCAATACAAAGGACGTTTAGCACTTCCGAAAGTAAGTGTTTGGGTAGGCAAGTCCCAAACTCCGATAGCAATATCCATACCATCTACATTTGCCTCTGTATAATTTTTGGTGGCTTGTTGGTGTAAAAGTTTGGTAATGCTTTTATCCAATGTTTGCAGTATTTGGGAAGGTGCGATAATTTCTTTTTCGCGAATTATTTGATTCAGCAAAGAGTGTCCCAAAACTGTCATAAAAGCACCAGGAACTCCATGTCCTGTGCAATCAGCCACCACAATAATTACTTTTTCTAAGGTGTTTTCTTGGTCGAGGCGCACATCAAACCAATAAAAATCGCCACTTACGATATCTTTTGGTTGGTAGAAGATAAATGATTCTTGCCAAATTTGTTGTGTTTTATTTTCTTTCAATAGCATTGCATCTTGAATACGTTTGGCGTATTGAATACTATCTGTGAGAAGTTGGTGATTGTCTAAAATAATAGCGTTTTGGGATTGTATTTCGTGAGCTTGCGCTTGTATTTCCTCTACTCTATGTTCTATTTCTATATTTTTCTTTTCTAAAAGCTCATTTGCTTGTTTTTTATGTTGATAACGTAAATATAAAGACAACAGCAAACCCACAAAAAGAAATAATATAACTACTCCCACAAAAACTATATTTTTTGAACGTTCAAATTCTAATTTTTGTACTTTTGCCTGCTGTTTTGCCAATTCAAGCTCTCTTTCCTGCTTTTCGAGTTGGTAGGCTATATGTTGTTCTGAAAGAACTTTTTGGGCATCTTGATTATTCAAACTGTCTTGCAAAGCAAGGTATTGCGTTTGGTACTCAAACGCTTTTTCAAAGTCGCCTGTAGCTTGGTAAGTGCTTGTCAAACTCTCATACGCATCAAGCAAAGTGCTTTTATTATTGACTTCACGTGCCAAAGCCAGCCCTTCGAGTTGGTATTGGAGTGCTTTTGGAAAGTCCTTTTGAGCAAAATATGTGTCGCCTATATTGTCCAACACTACCGCCAGACCACCTTTGCTTTTGTTTTTTTGTTGTATTTTGAAAGTAGATTCAAAATTTTTCAAGGCTTCTGCAAATTTTCCCTGCCTTTTCAAAATAAGCCCCAAGTTGTTTTTAAGCTTCGCTACCCCCAAAGTGTCTTTCAATCCCTCCCGTATTATCAAGGCAGACTCATAATATTGAATAGCTGTGTTATATTCTTTGGAAAGGTAATAACAACCTCCCAAATAGTTCTCACAATCTGCTATATCTTTTGCCAAGTTTAGTTTTTCTGCAATTTGTAATGCTTCGGTAAATTGTTTGATAGCTTTTTTAAAATCTTTTTTATTGCGGTAAATGATACCAATACTGCTCAATATTTTGAGTTTTTGAGCAGGTAATTGGTTATCGTCTACAATTTTAAGTGCCTTTACATAGCTTTGAACCGCGTTTTCGTAATTGCCCGCTTGTGCATAGAGGTTGCCAATATTGGTACGTGCTACCGCCTCGCCTTTTGCATAACTTTGTTCTTCTGCAATTTGACGTGCTTCTTGAGCATATTGCAAAGATTTGTCAATATTTCTATCCAAATAGTACGCAGTCAAGTCATTTAGTGCATCAACTCGCGCTAAAGGTTTTTGGACGCTATGCAAGATTTTTTCGAGACTGTCTATCCTATTTTGTGCATTTGCATACACAAGACTGCTAAAAAATAGTGCAAGCACTCCAAAAAGATGTAATATGATACCCATAACTTTATCTTGCAAAGATATAATTTTTTTTTGCCTTTTCAGGTGTTCTAAAAATAAATAACAAGTTTTAATCCCAATCCAAAATATTTTTCATTCATTTTTTGACACCTGAAAATAAGGGACTAAGCGCGGATTTTCAGGTGTCGAAAAACGCTGAAATGAAAATATAAGTTGATAGATAAATTCGACAGCGTTTTTAGAACACCTGAAAAGGCGAAAAGCATAAATCACTTTCTGATGTATATATTTACAACAACTTTCGCATCCATATAGAGCCTGTAGTTTCAATATCTAACAAACACTCAGGCATTTTCTCTTTAAACCAATCCGTTTTAATTTTATGAAGATAGGTATTAAAATTTACTATCTCATAATTTTTATTATTCATTAAAAAGGCGTGAAGCAAATAATTTTCATTCCAGAACCAGCGTCTATTTACAACCCAATGTTTAGGCATTTCAAAAGGATAGAAAATATCATGAAAATGAATTAAGACTCCCGCTTTTAAGGTAGGCAATATTTCAAATAAGATATAATTAACATCACTTCCTATCTTAGAAATATGTGTAGAGTCTATAAACAAGATGTCATTTTCAGCAAGCGTTTGAAAGACATTTAATTTTACAGATTGTACTTTTTCCTTAATAATAGTGTGAAAGACTTTGTCTGATTCTTTCAAAATTTTAAATAGTCTTTCCTCTGGATAAGGTTCAATGAAAGTTAAATGTGTCTTATTCTCAAAAAACATTTCGTTTGTGTCTAACATTATGGCTGAAGAATGTCCAGACCCAACTTCTATAATCTTTTTTGGTTTAAAATTTCGCATCATACAATACAAAAACACACTATCCGAGTACTTGTAAAACGCGCCTTCTTTTTTATACCTAAGATTTTTAGAATCTACATTTTCAGCATTATACAAATAACTGTTATAATGTATCGCAAACTCCTCTAACAGATTAGTTTGTTTTTCTGTATTCAAATCAATTTCAAGCAGTTCCTTGCTTCCAAAAATGCTATCAGCATTTTTTTCAATCTCTGCAAGATTTGGAATTGGACTGTAGTAATGACCAGGTGCAAAACCACAATCGAGCATAACCTGCTTCAAATGGTCATAATGCCTAATTTTTGTGTTTATAAAGGGTGTGGCTAATAAAATTTTTTTTATTAGCATTTTTATAAAATTTTTAATTTTTTCCACTTGTTTAAATAGTTGTTAGGAATGAGTAAAATTTAACTTGGTGTGTTGTTGTAGGCATTTGATTTATTAGTAGTGTTACAGATGCAATAGCAAGATATACACATCAGAAAGTGC
>JAYTNK010000721.1:0-3957 GCA_043748375.1 Cytophagales bacterium | reverse complement strand
GGTGAGCGCAACCTATACCGCCCTGGCGAAACTATCCATATCAATACTATAGTTCGCACCCGCGACTGGCAACCTATTAGCGGAATGCCTATTATTTTTCGACTCAAAATGCCTAACGGACGCGAATTTATTGCCCAAAAAGGCAACTTAAACGCGCAAGGCGCATACAATACTTCCGTAAAACTGCCCGCTAATGCCCTTACAGGTACTTATACGGCTACTATCGAGACTTCCACTGGCGAAAATTTAGAGCGTTTGAATATAAGCGTAGAGGAATTTATGCCCGATAGAATCAAAGTCATGCTTAGTCTGGTGGAAAAAGATGGTAAAACTGAAAAACAAACAGAGGTTACGCCCAATGATTCTGTGCGTGTGCTTTTGAAAGCAAGAAATCTTTTTGGACCGCCTGCCATCAACAAAAACTTTCAAATGACTTTCAACCTACGGACAGAGAACTTTGAACCCAAAGCCTTTTCTGATTATACCTTTGAATTGGATAGACGAGGCGATAATGGCGACTATTTCAATCCTGAATCTGAACTTTTGGTAAAAGAAACGGAAGGGGTAACTGACGAAAAAGGTAATTATTACCACGCCTTTAACTTGCCTAAATCTTTAGAAAATCATGGCATTTTATATGGCAATATCTTCTCTACTGTTTTTGATGAAACGGGCAGAGGTGTTTCAAGAACGCGTGGCTTTAATGTGGTAACACAACCTTATATGCTTGGTATCAAACGCGGTTTGTATTATGCCAATCCAAACGAAAACATGAGCTTGCAATTAGTCGCAGTGAAAGCAGATGAAAAGCCAACGTCAGGAATTGCCCAAGTCAAAGTATTCCAATACAAATGGCAAAATACATTGGAACGAGGGCAAAATACAGAAGAAATGCGCTATGTTTCGCAACGAAAATTAGTATTGCTACTTGACCAAACGGTTCAGGTAGGCGAGAACGGAGGCATTGCCAACTTCATGCCTAAAGAGGCAGGCGAGTATGAAATTCGTATTGCCACCCCTGAAAGTAGTACATATATCAAACAAAAATTCTATGTTTATACACCGATGTATGTAGGAGCAGGCAATGCTAAAAATGATGCCTTCCCCATAGATAAAAAAGGGAAAATAGAAATAAAATTAGATAAAAATACTTATAAAGTAGGCGAGCAGGCAAGGGTTTTGTTTACCACACCATTCAATGGTAAATTGTTGGTTACGGTAGAACGCATGGGCATTTATAGCCACCAATATGTAGAAGTGCGCAATCGCGCTGCGTCTATAGTAGTTGATATAAAGCGCGAATACTTGCCTAACGTCTATATAACAGCTACTTTAATTAAGCCCTCTACTGACGGTGTAATTCCCCTTACGGTTGCGCATGGCTTTGCCAATATAGCCATAAACGAGCCTAATACGCATTTTGATATTAAAATAGAAGCCGTCGAAAGAAGCCAAACTCACCAAAAACAAACCATCAAAGTGCAAGTTACAGGCGGACAAGCGCAAGGGTTAGCAGGAACAGAGGTTACTTTAGCCATAGTAGATGAGGGTATTTTGCAACTGAAAAACTATGAAACGCCCAACGCACACCAAGAGTTTTATGCCAAACGCGCTCTCGAAGTGAAGTCCTATAATTTGTATCCGCGCCTTTTTCCTGAGCTTGCCATGATGCGAAGCAGTACAGGTGGCGACGGGTTTGAACTTACAGGCAGAGCAAACCCTATGGTAAATAAACGTGTGAGATTGGTTAGCTTTTGGAGTGGTGCACTCCAAACTAACGCCGCAGGCGAGGCATATTTTACCATCGACATCCCACAGTTTTCGGGCAGTTTGCGTATTATGGCACTTGCCTACCAAAATGGTACTTTCGGACACGCCAGCAAAAACATGACTGTAGCAGACCCTGTAGTCGTGAGTACAGGCTTTCCCCGCTTTCTTGCTCCTGAAGACCGTGTTACCGTTCCCGTAACTTTGTTTAACACCACCAAAGACGCTTTACAAGCGCAAATAGACATTAGAACTACGGACGCGCTCATTGTAAAAGGCAAAGCCACACAAACTATAGACCTCAAGGGGAACTTTGAAGAAGCCTTAAAATTTGAAATAGAAGCAAAAAATATCATAGATAGTGCTACTGTTACCGTAACCGTACAGGCAGGCGGCAAAACTTTTATAGAAGAGTTGCGCGTAAATGTACGCCCTATTACAGGCTTTGTCAAGCATTTTGGTTCGGGTATGATAGAGGCAGGCAAGCAGGCAAATATCAACTTTCCGAACGACATTATTCCCATGAGCGCGAACGGCAGGCTGGTAGTAAGCAAATCGCCTTTGGTGCAATTCGCTCATAACTTTGAGTATTTGGTGCAATATCCTTATGGCTGTGCCGAGCAAATTACCTCTGGCGCATTTCCACAATTATATGTGCAGGAATTACTAAAAGTTATCAGCCCCGAAAAACAAAATGTCGATATTTTGCAAGCACAAGCGCGTTTTAATATCCAAGAGGCTATTTATAAACTGCAAAGTATGCAAACATATTCGGGCGGACTTGCCTACTGGTCAGGCGGTAATGAGGCGCATAGTTTTGGAACAGTATATGCCGCACACTTCATGATAGAAGCGCAACGATTGGGTTATCAAGTAAATAAGGATTTGCTTGATGCGATGCTCGGTTATTTGCGTACACAATCAGACAATGACGTAGATTATGATTATATTTTTACAGACGGGGCAGGCAAGCGTTTTCGCAAAAAAGTAGCAAGACGTGAAAATATTTACGCCCTTTATGTACTCACACTTGCACACAAAGAGAACTTGCCTGTGTTGAATTATTACAGAGAAAATCCCAAATCAATGTCTTTGGATAGCAAGTATTTGCTGGCATCTTCTTTCTTGTTATTAGGTGATCAAACCTCTGCTAAAGAAATCTTGCCTACCCAATTTGCAGGCGAAATGGAGGTAGAAAACTTTAATAATTCATTCTCCTCACCTATTCGCGACGAAGCACTTGCGTTAAACGCGCTCATAGAAGCTGACGAAAACAACCTGCAAATCCCTGTTATGGCGCGTCATTTGACCGAAGCCATGCGTAGCAAAACACAGCTAAATACGCAAGAAAACGCTTTTGTACTATTAAGTTTGGGTAAATTGGCGCGTAGAGCTTCGCTTAGTTCGGCTACTGCTCAAGTTTCGCAAGGTGGAACTATAGTAGGCAATGGCGCAGATGTGAATGTATTGCGCGAAGTGTTGGGCAAAACATACAATGTGCAAGCTCAAAATGGCAATATCTTTTACTATTGGCAGGCGCAAGGCTTGAGCGCAAGTGGTAAGGTGGAAAATATAGACCATAAAATGAAAGTAAGGCGCACTTTTTATGACCAAGAGGGCAATGTAATAAAAAACAATACTTTTCGTCAAAATGACATCGTAGTGGTGAAAATATCGGTCGTAGCCGATAATTATACGGGTAGTATTCCAAATGTAGCCATTACAGACTTGCTTCCCGCAGGTTTTGAGATTGAAAACCCACGCCTTACCGCCACCAAAGAAGTGCCTTGGATACGCACACGCGCCATAGCCGATTATATAGATATGCGTGATGACCGCATGAATATTTTTACAGAGGTTACTAAAGAGGTTAAAAACTTTTATTATTTGGCGCGTGCTGTAACGGTTGGTTCATACAAAGTGGGTACTATAAGTGCTGATGCTATGTACAATGGAGAGTACCACTCTTATTTTGGAGGTGGAATCGTCCATGTGGTAGAAAGGAATAGCAAAAACAATTAAGCACCCACACTAATTTATTTGTATGGGGTTGTTTAGTTGGATTTTTCGGCAGTAAAGGTGCGTATTTTAGCGTGAAATGAGGCAGATTTTGCAGTCGTAGCAGGTCGCTACAACGAAAAATCTAACGAAATTACAACCCAAAAGACGTTTTTTAACAACAGATACAGT
>JAYTNK010000720.1:0-4972 GCA_043748375.1 Cytophagales bacterium | reverse complement strand
CTCCAAATGGCGGGAGATTACCATTCCTGCAGTCATTGCGGTCATTCTCACAGCCGTTTTAGCAGGATTTACCATGACAATCCATCTCTTATTTTTCGTTTCTTTTCTCCTACTTATTAGGGTTGGATTATCTATTATGAAGGCAAACCCAAGGATTGAAGAAGAAGAGGAAAAGGAAGAAGAGGAAGAAGCAAAAAACTTAGAAAAAGCCCATGTATGCGCGCCTTTTATCGCACAATACCAACAACTCATCCTCGATAGGCGAGCTGAGCAACGTTATAGGGTGTTAAATCAAAATATATTCGAGGATATGTATTTCAATATATGTAGTGCTTTAGAAACCCACATAAGTAAAGTATGGGGGAAATCGCCTGAAGATGTGCAAAATGCCTACAGTTTTTATTTGGCAAATATACACGCGCTTAATTTGGAAAATATAGGCTATATAGCTGATTTTAAGGGGACTGAACAAGATAAAGAAACTTGCCTACAAGCCATGAAGTATTTGCTTTTGCAACAGTATCGCAAATCGCGCCATCACTTTACCAAAATTATGCAAACACTGATGCATAAACGATTAGAAGCTACTTACTACAGTTATCTGCTTCGAAAAGAATGTGCGATATATGGAGATTTTTACCCTGTTATGGAGAATGCCGTCTTTTATCATAAAGGTGCTGGCACTTACACTTCAGATTATTATGAAAAACTAAATTATTTAGCTATCTACCAAGCAAAAGATTACACGGTAGATACTATTTTAGAGGCGCGCCCTATACTTCAAGGCGATTATGCTCAAGCACTCCATGAATGGTTAGACAAAGAAATGGAAGTTTTAACCAAAAACAATTTGGAAAACGAACTTGCAAAAATTACACAATATGCAATTTTAGCAGAGCAAAGTAAAATTACAAATCATCTCTTTATCTTGCCCCTCTTGCTCGAAGGGGAGGAAGGTATTTTGTATGTATAAAACCAAATTTTAATAAATGAAAAAGATAATTCTTGTTGTTGTAATTCCGCTCATTCAGTTGGTAAGTTGCACGCCTGTGCCTAAAGGCAATCCTGAGCTTGTTAAGCAAGTCGAAAAGGTAGCTGAATTGGGGTGCGCCTGCCTGAATACATCTTGTCTACACAAAATAAAGGTGGCAGGCAAGGGTGTAGTCGCTATTATTTCCGCTAAACTCGATGACCTAACCAAAGAAGAAAAAGATAGGTTTTATACCGCAAGCAAGCAATATATGGCTTGTGAAAGTGCCTTGAGGAAAAAAGCAAAAAAATAAAAATCTTCTTGCGAAAGTGTTTTTCTATCGTTGGTGTTTAGAAAAACAAGGCTTCCTTTTAACGCTCATTTATTTCGCTATCCTTGTTTTTCTATACCAATAATACTTGCAAGGTCACAGATATTTTTAAAAAATGCCTGTCATGCTTGCAACCTTATCACATTTTGCGTAACTTTGCGCAACTATGTTGCAAAAGCATTTTTTACTCGCTGTCCTGTTTTCTTTTGTACCTTTTCTTGCCTACGCCGACTGTCAAGCAGAAATACGTGGTGCTTTGCATAATCACACACACGCGCCTATAGAAGGGGTAATCGTAACGATAAAAGAATTGAAACTTACGATGGTTTCTGACGCAAAAGGTGCATATCACTTCGCCAAAATATGTGCGGGTAAATATACGTTCGTTTATGAAGCTTTAGGTTACAAAACTTTAGAGCGTGAAATTTGGGTAGGCGAGTCGGGCATCGTAGAACAAGACTTTGCCTTAGAAGAAGGGGTTATTCATTTAGAAGAAACGGTATTAACCAGCCAAAAAATAGCAGACTCAAGACAAGAAACACTTACGGAACAACGCCTTGATGCCGAAATATTGAAACAACAACAAGGGAAATCGTTAGGCGAACTATTGCAAAATATAGCAGGTGTAAATTCCTTGCAAACAGGCGCAAATATTCAAAAACCTATCTTGCACGGACTTTCAGGCAATCGCTTGCCTATTTTACAAAATGGAATCCGCCTCGAAAACCAACAATGGGGAAGCGACCACGCACCCGAAATTGACGCACAAGGCACGCAAAAAATAAGCGTAGTAAAAGGAGCAAGTGCCATTCGATATGGTTCAGAAGCTATTGGAGGCGTTATTTTGACAGATTACAACGCCTTGCCTACCTACAAAACCTTGCAAGTATGGGCAGGAACAGGCTTTTCTAACAATCCCCAAGGACTTACTACCAATGTTTTAGTAGAAATGGGCAATGCGCATGGGGTAGGTTTCCGTTTACAAACCAGCGCGAAATATTTGGGTGATGCCAAAGCTCCCACCTATACGCTCTCCAATACAGGCGCAAGAGAACTTAATTTTTCTACTGCTGTAGGCATCAAAAAACAGACGTGGCAGGCTGAAATAAGCACTACTTATTTTCGTACTACTGTAGGCATTTTGCGTAGCGCACACATAGGCAACTTGACAGACTTGGCGCAAGCACTCACACGCAACGAGCCTTGGTATATAGAAAAACCTACTTTTGCCATCCAAAATCCGCGCCAAGCGGTACAACACAGCTTGACCAAAGCGAAATACATCAAGCATTTATCAAATAATATAAGCCTGCATAGTCAATATGGTTTTCAGTGGAACGATAGGCAAGAATATGACATCAGGCGAGGCAAATTGGCAGACAAACCTGCTATGTCCTTGCAACTGATGAGTCAATCGTGGGAAAATCTATTGGAGTATAATATAGGCGAGTTTTGGGAAAATACAACGGGTATGCAACTTGCCTACCAAGTGAATAATAATCAAGGTGGTACAGGCAACGCGCCACTTGTGCCTGACTATACCTCGAAACAAGCAGGTATTTTTACCATTCATCGTTATAAAAGAGAACGCTATAGCTTAGAATTAGGTGCAAGAGCAGATTACAAAGCCCTGAATATAAGACGCGATACCATTTTAGCAGGGCAAGATGTGCGCCTAAAAAATGCTTACATCTTTCAAAATACTAATTTTACGGCAGGCTTTGTTTATAAACTAAGTTCATATTTTGTAATGCGTACCAATATAGGCACTGCTTGGCGACCGCCTCATGCCATAGAATTGTTTGCGCAAGGGCTTCATCATGGCGCAGGAAGCATAGAGCAAGGAAACCGTAATCTACAGTCCGAAAAGGCGTGGAAAGCACTCGCTACGCTCGAATATAGCCATCATAAAACCCTGCTTACTTTTACAGGATATGTAAATCGCTTCTCCAATTTCTTGTATCTCAAACCCTCGACTGAAGGCGTGCGTTACACCATTCGCGGTGCATTTCCTGTCCTTGCCTACACCCAAACGCAGGCAAGATTTGCAGGTATGGATTTGAATATAGCGTTTCCTGTCAAGATTTTCTGTCTGCCCCTTGCCTACCAAATGCAGGCAAGCGCGGTATGGGCAAAAGACATCAGTGCGGAGGCGCAAAAACTTACCCCCAATGCGAACCTTATAGGCGTGCCACCTATTACGATTAGGCAAAGCATTTCTTACACAAAAGAAAGTGTAGGGCGTTTGAAAAAACTATATGCACAAGGACAAGTGCAATGGACTTTGCGCCAAACAAACGCACCTCGCGGACTGACTACAGATGAAATAAACGGACTCACAAACCTTACTTGGCAACCCTCGCCTACAGATAATTACGATTTCGCGCCCTCGCCTGCAGGCTATGCGTTGGTAAATTTTCGCATAGGGACTGAATACCACCCAAGCGTAAACTTAGGAGGTATTGCAGGACAAAAAGATTCGGCGCATCGTTGGGGCGTGCATTTGGAGGTAAACAATTTGCTCAATACGCGCTACAGGTCTTACCTAAACCGCCTCCGCTATTATGCAGACGAGGCAGGCAGGAATATTACCGTGAGGTTGCAGTATTTTTTTAAGTAGCATATTGCACCCTTTCCAACGGATAGAAAAGAATGAGATTAGGTTTTGCCTTTTCAAGTGTTCTAAAAATGAACGATTTACAATTTGGGTTATACTGAAATACGCCATTCATTTTTAGAACATTTGAAAAGGCGGGAATGTTAGATTCAAAAAATAATTATTATGAATATAAATTTTAGTTTTCAAGAAGATAAATTATTTATTAATAATATTGATTTTATATGCATATCAAGCATCCTAAATTTATTACCTGATACAAAGACTTTATTTTTAGAACTTGAATGTATAAGAGAAAAAAGTGTAGATATTGAATACTTTTTATACTCTGTAAAAAAAGTTAATATGAATGTAATAGATGTATTAAAAATATTAAAATATTTATTTTCTTTATCTGTAGGAGAAGCGAAAATGCTATATGAAAACCATTTTCCATAGTTTGCCAAAGTTTCAGCCGTTTGTTGGTGTTTAGAAAAATTGGGTGTAATTTTGTGCTATAGCTACCCTTTTCCACCCAATTTTTCGAGTACCAACAACCTCGCGCAAAAACTGTTTGTTGTTCGTGTCGAAAAGTGCAGTAGCGAAATATTATTGAAAATAAAAAAAATTTTCTGTGCTTTTCTAACACCAACAACGGCACAAGGAACTAAAATTGATAGCATAGCTTTAAAAAAACTTGAAAATAGGTACATAATTACATATCCAGAGATTTATGGAGGTTATTGGTCGACAAATAAGTATGCTTCTTATGGGGTGAAGCCAAAAAAAGCTTCCAAAATAGGTGAGAGCAAGATTTTATACATAACAGTTAATAACAAAGAACTCGTAGAAACAATAGAATGTACTAAACCTTAAACTTTAAATAATAGAGTTACTATCTCCTTCAACTTCCTACAAACTGTTATTTTAAATAATTTACGTAGTAATTTTTAATTAAAGTTGTACATTTTCATCCTATACACATCGGAAAGTGGTTTGCGGTTTACAAACCCACAAGGTTTTAAAAACCTTGTGGGTTTAATAAGCTGATAGTAAGTATCTTACAAAGAATAAA
>JAYTNK010000719.1:0-3165 GCA_043748375.1 Cytophagales bacterium | reverse complement strand
TTCGTGTGGTATTTCATGTAAATGATTAGACATACAAAAAAGTGAGGATAATTTTTTTAGATTTCCTATCTCTGTAGGCAAGTAAAACAAAGTATTCCCACACATGGTTAGCTCTCTTAGGTTTTGTAATTTTTCAATACTTTTAGGCAAATAAGTTAAAGAAGTGTCCCACAATGATAATTTACTCAGTTGAATAAGATTCGTAATTTCAATTGGGAACTTTTTTAAATAAAGATGAGATATTTCTATTTCTTTTAAATTAGGCAAAAGCTCTAAAGATACAGGAAAGCTTTGAAAATCTTTGTCCATATCTCCTAAGCAAATAGTTGTTATGTGCTTTAGATTAATATCGTTATTCCATACTTCATGTTTAAACAAAAAAGCTATCAGTTCCTTATAATCTTCTACAGAATAACCAAAATATGCTTCAAACTCTGTTTGATAGTTTTGTGCTAATTGCAAAGCCAATTCAATGTTGGCTTCTTCTCTACTTTCCAAAAGGTGGAGCAGGTTTTGAAATTCATACGTTTTGTTTGTCATATTTAAGGATAAGAACCTTGCCTACCCACGCGGGCAGGCAAGATGTACAATCGTTATCTTTCTTTTTTCTTAGGCGTAAGTTTTACAGTAGCGACACAGCGAAAGCCCAACCAAGCTGTAGGTTTTGTATAAATTTGACGTTCTTTAATAGCAGACTCTTCGAGGCTATGATACCAACTCCCGCCTTTGGCAATGCCTTCTTCTTGTACCATTTCGGCTACGTTGCCTATCGTGTTGTGGAGGTTGTAGGTGTTGGGAGGATGAGAAAATATGTAATCCGAAATGTACGGAATGCTGTCAAGAGTCATCTTTCTACAAGCGGCGTATAATCTATCTTTATCAGGCTTATAGTGTTTTCTTTCTTTTTTTGAAAGTTTTTTGAACCCATGTGGATGTTTATTTTTGCCTTGAGCTAATATTTCCCATTCTTTTTCGGTAGGCAAGCGAAAGGTAATTTCTATATGATATTTTTTCGCTAAACTTTTCCCAGACTTATTGTAGGCGTTAGTAACGAATATGGAACGCCAAGCACAAAACATTTCCGCTTGATATTTTGTAATACCCACCAAGGGGAAATAAAGGAAACCTGGGTAACGAAAGTAGTTGTGAACATAAGTGTCATCGATGTCTTCCCAAACTGTGGTATCGGGTAATAAAATCTTATTTTGCAATTTTTCCTGATAAGGATATATTTGAGTCATAGATGCTTTCATATCTGATTGTTTCATATTTCTACTCTCCAAATCTGGGTATGTTTCTCTGTTATCACAAGAAGCCATAAATTTAAGCCAATGAATATTGGTAACTTCCACTTTATCAACAAACAACGAAAGTGTGTCTATCCAAACCCAATCATTTAACTGATGTTTTGAAAAATCTTTAGGACTTTCCGAAAAGATTGAATAAGAAACCCATTCTTGTACCCTAATTGTCGCCTCTGCAGGCAAATTCTTTTTCCTCTTTTGCGCGTAGGCAGGCAAGGCAAAGAGGACAAATAAACAAATAGCAAGGAAATATCGCATAACTTATAATACCAACGAATAGACTTTTTTTGGATTATTTTTTTTGATAAAAATCACAAAACTTGCCTACCCGCGCGGGCAAAAGCAATTTCCCTCTGTTTGGGCATAATTATTTGTCTTTCAAAAATTCTGAAAATATATATATATTGTCAGAAATTCTTACGGCTTCTTTAACTAATAATTTTGCTTGCTCTTTTTTTGTAGGAAAGGTTTGTAAATATTGACAAACATCTACTAAACTATGCATAAATATATTGTACTTGTACTCCTTGTCTTGTCCGTCATTTTTGTAGGAAGGTTTTTTCATTTTCTTCAAGGTTTCTAACAATTTATTGTATTCTTTTTGGGCTTCTTTGTCCTTGTTTTGCGCCCTATAAAATAAGCCTATTTTGTGGTATTGGATAGCTAAAAGCAATATATCTTTGTTTTTTTTAGCTTCTTTGGTGGCTTGCTGATAAAAATCAAAACTTTCTTTGTATTTGCCTTGCTTTTGGTACATAAAGGCTATATCATTCATATAGTCTATTTTTGCTAAAGTGTCTTTTTCTGTCTTGACAATTTCTTTTACAACCCCTATAGCACTGTCTAAATCACCTGTTTCGGTAGCAATTTCTATGATTTTGTTGGAAATAATCTTATTTTCTTTGCCATCAGGCTTACCTTTTCGCCATTTTACAAGATAATCTAAGATAGCCTTTGGCTTATCAGGAAAAGCCTTTAAGTAATCCCCAATTACCACACTCAAAACCAAATAACGGTATTCTTTTGGTGTACCTCTATATTTATCAGGGTGTTGTTTCAAATCCGCGTACAACTCAAAAATTTGTTCTTGATACGCTAAGGCTTCTTCAGGCAAGCCTTGCGAAAGTTTCGTATAACGCAAACCGCCCAAAGCCCAAATGATTTGCGCCACATTTTTTTCTTGTTTTCTTGCCTCCAATAGTTTCGTGAAATAGGCTATAGATAAATCAAATTTTTCTTGTTTCAGATAAAAATAGCCTAAATGTCCCCAAATCCAATATATTTTTTGTTTATCTTGTTGTTGGGTTCTAATTTTCAGCATTTCTAAATAATATTTTTCGGCTTCTTCATAGCCATACTTGATTTGGTATAAATCGCCTAACTCACGATAAGCCCACACAATTTTGTTTGTATCTTTTTGGACAATGCGTATTTTAAGGTATTCTAAAAGCTCTTTGTCTGAAAGTAGGGTAGCATTATCATATAACTTTACTTTAAACGTATATCCACTAAGGTTATATTCATTGGCATAGCCCCAAAGATAATTCCAACGTTTTATATCAGCAGGCAAGAAGTTAGTTTCCTTAGCGATTGCTTTTATTACTTCGTCATAACTTTTATAATCAAGTCTGATAGCTCCAAATTTTAAAACTTCATGAGGGTTCACAGGTGTATATTTAGTTTTCGGTTCAAAAGTCCTGCCTACCGCTTCATTTTTGAGTGCGGAAAGAGAAAGCCAAAGCTCTGCTTCTGTTTCTGCGTTTTGCATCAATTTAGCTAATTCGATGGCTTTTTTGCCATATTCAACAGCCTCTTGCAAATTCAACTTACGCATAAAATCAAATAAATATTTAAAGGTACG
>JAYTNK010000718.1:0-5921 GCA_043748375.1 Cytophagales bacterium | reverse complement strand
AGGTAAAGAAGCTCAGGAAATAGTACAAAGCAACGATAAAACTAAAATAACACAACTCATACAAGACCTTGGCTATCAACTTTTTGAGCGCACTCAATTCATTCAACCCAAAGACATGATGGTGGGTGATTTAATCCTATTTTTAGGTAATTTGTACCACCAAACGCAACAATTCCAACATGCGATTGATTCCTACAAATTGGCAGAGGCATACACTGTTTCAAAGCCTGAAATTTTAAAAACAAAATTAGCGGAAGTGCAAAAAAGCAGGCAAATAGAAAAAGCTAAAGAAAAAGTAGAGAAAGCTCTCAAGTATGAAATAGGAATTAAACGCACGCGTATGATTACTATACTTGTATTAGCAGGTTTAGCTATCTTGGTGGGAGGGGTTTGGTTGGTATATTTTAGGCGGAAATAGAACCCTAATTATTTATGCTATGTCTATCTCGCAACTTTTTTGAGCATCTATCCTTTTTGGGCGGGCAGGCAAGTTTAAAATTACCTGATGTTAGATGAGTAAGTATTACTTTTCATTTTGGATAAATATTTTTCTTTCACTTAATATTTCAGCGCAAGAGCCAAGCTTTCGCGCCATTACTACTGAGCAAGGATTGCCCAGCAATGAAGTATATGCTATTTTGCAAGATGCACAAGGATTTATTTGGATTGGCTCTGATGCAGGGCTTTTTCACTACAATGGCATTCAATTCCTTGCCTACCAATGCGCTACCCAAAAGAGCAAATCTATCACTGGGCTTTGCCAAGCACCTGATGGCAATATCTATTGTTACAATTTCGTAGGGCAAGTTTTTTGCATCAAAAATAATGAAATGCACGAATTGGAAAATCTGACCAAAAGCTCCATCAACCACATAGCCACTAACCACGACAATTTGCTTTGGCTCATTACGAAAGAAGGCATTTACTACTACAGTCCGCACACTCAAAAATGCACACTTTACCCACAAACACAAGCCCCACCTGTCCGTATTTTGCATGATATGTTTGATAATATGTGGTTTATAGAAAACCCTATCAGGAAAATAGCCAAAAATGGTGCGTTCAGCGCGCACACAGTGAAAGGCATTTCGAATGAAATTCAACCAGAGTCATTGGGCAATTCGCTTATTTTTGCCTACCCACGCGGAACGTGGCTCGTGAGTATGGCAACCAATCATTTCTATAAATTGGAGGGCGATACGTTCCAATACCAAGACTTGCCTACCCTGAAAAAAGTCCTTGATGGCAAAAAAATCACCAAAGTATTCCACGAAAAAGAGGATAGAATTTGGATTTTGACTTTTACAGGCATTGTTGTTTATGATTTCAGACAAGATAAGGTGGAACATATTTTAGAAGAATACGCTTTTTCAGATTTTTTGATAGACCAAGATGGCGCGTATTGGCTCACTACATTGTATGATGGCTTGTTGTATATTCCCAATGTTGAGTTCAAAAAATGGCGCAAAGAACCTGAAAAAATCCTGAAAATTTCGCGTGATGAGGCGCGTATTTATTTTGGCAATACGAAAGGCGAGTTGCATATTTTGAACACGCAAACTGCCCAAATCCAAACCCATACCCTTCCCCAAACAGCCGATATCAGAAGTGTAGATTATGATTCTTTGGACAAAGCAGTGTATTTCAATGTAAACAATGTGTTGTATCGTTTGAAGGAAAATCAAGTTTCTGTTGCCTACAAAGAGGCTGGGTCTGTCAAAGCGTTTGTGCATTTGCCACAAGGTTATATGTTCGCTACTTCAGCTTATACGCATTTTTTGTCTGATTTTCAAACAAAAACAGCAGATAAAAAAATCATCAATAGACAATGGGGCAGGGCGATTGCTTACAATCATACCGCACAAAACACGTGGGTAGCTACCAACAAAGGGCTTTTCAAACTTATACAAACTGATGGAGAATGGCAAACTCAAGACGTTTTTTTTCAAGATACGCAAATGTTAGCCCTTGCTTTTGATGCGAAAAAGGAAAGATTGTATGCTGTAAATTTTGAAGGCAAGTTGTATCAAATGGAAGCTTATACCACTTCAAAAGATAAAATAACGCCCTTTGCTTCCCTACCCGCAGGTGTGCAGGCAAGGGCAATGTTGCTGGAAAAAGAGGTTTTACTTATAGCTACCAATCAAGGTGTTTGGTTCTTGAACATAACCCAAAAAACATGGGAAAACGTAGGCAAGTTGGAGGGGCTAATTTCGGAAGATGTCCATGCGGTTTGTGTATTGGCAAATAAAATTTGGTTAGGCACTTCGAAAGGTTTGCAAAGTATCCCTTTTGAGAAAACGAGCCAAGAACCGCACACGCAAGTTTTTCTGAAATCTATCTGGGTAAATCAACAAAAAATACGTTTCAAAATTTCGCCTCCTGCCCTCTCTTTTGGAGAGGGCAGGGTGAGGCTACAAGAAACAAGAAATTTTGAAACGCCTGCCTATCTGTCCTTGCACTACCAAGACGAGTTCAAAATAGGCGTGGAGGCAATGTGCTATTTGTCTGCTGATAAATTTCGCTATGCTTATCGCCTCAAAGCAGACGGGAATTGGAATTACTTGCCTGCCCACACAGATTTTATTCATTTTTCTTCGCTTGCGGTAGGCAAGTTCAAGATAGAGTTGAAAATCATCGACCATCAAAACAGGAGTTCGAGCAATACGATTTGGATAGAAGGCGAGGTCTTGCCTCCCTTTTGGCAAAGTGCGTGGTTTTTGGTAAGCCTTTTTTTATTGTTGGCTTTATGGGTGTATTGGGCAGTAAGGCGAAGTATTTATTTTTTGAAACAAAAACAGGCAAGGATTTTGAAACAAGTGATGCTCGAAAATGAACTGAAACTTTGGCAACAAACTGCCCTGCAAACGCAAATGAACCCACATTTTTTGTTCAATGTACTAAATTCTATCAAAACCTATATGTACGAAAACGACAAGGCAAAAGCGGTTTTGTATCTCAGTAATTTTGCTAATTTGGTGCGGAAAGTCCTGCATAACAGTACCAAAACGCAGGTAAGTTTGGCAGAAGAAATAGAGGCTATCAAGTTGTATATTGGTTTAGAAGCAATGCTTTTGGAAGAAAATTTTGAATGGAAAATAGAGGTAGGCGAGGATATAGACGCTCAAGAAACGTACTTGCCTACCTTTTTACTACAGCCTTTTGTAGAAAATGCCTTCAAACATGGATTGAGGCATCAAAAGGGTTTGAAAAAACTCCTCATTATCATACAACAACCCAAAACAGATAAAATGACTATTAGCATAGAAGACAATGGCATTGGCAGAAAAAAGTCGCAAATTATCAATCAAAATACCCACCCACAACATATTTCTTTTGCCACCAAAAATATGCAGGAAAGATTGGACGTTATCAACCAAAATAGAATGTTTCATTTGACTATAGATATACTCGACCTCGAAAATGAAGCTCATGAGCCTTTGGGAACAAAAGTGGTTTTGAATATCAAACCGCAAATGTAGTTTTCTTTTGCGTGATTTTCCGTATGTGGTAACGTACAAAAAACTGAAATATAACTTTAAACTTTTATTTTATTATGAAAAATAAAGATTGGTTCAATACTAAAAATGCACAAATCTCTTACACAGAGCGTAGCTCGGAGGATTTTGATTTGGTTGTCAAAATAAATAACCGTACTTTTTCATTAGAAACTGATATTTTTATTGATTATGAGCCTCAAGTAAGTATATCCTTGAAACAAGAAGACATACATTTGCTTTCTTTTTTTCAAACGATGCCTTCCACTACATTTGCAAACTTGCCTACCCAAATTATACAAGATATTTTTCAAAAGTGGATAGTAGAAAATGCCACCTTGGACTATTTTATACAACAGTCCTACATTTACCAAGAAGAATACCTTACACCCTATATCGAAGGAGGCAAGGAGCAGGTAGCAATTTATAAAAGATTAAGGTTTGAAAAAAGATTGCAAGAAGACCACAAAAAAAGAACCCATTTACCTGAAATTTACGAAGCATTGCGTAAAACAAATTTATTAAACGTATTCCAATATTGTACAAGCCTTGCAAGTTTTGTATTGGAACTAACAGATGATAAAACATATTCTGCTGATTATTATAAATTTTATTATCATGATTTAGAGAAAAAGTATATAGCTTATCGAGAGTTAGAAAAACCTGTATATCATTATTTTGAAACTTTGGCAGGTTTAATCGATTTTTTAGAGGACAATCACATGGAATTTATAAATTCATTTCAATGCAACAGATAATTGATATGCAAAACGAACCTATTTCAACTGCTGTATGGGTGCTTTTTTGATAAAAACCTCACTTGGAAATTGCAGGGCTTTCTTTTTTTTGTACCTTTGCACCATGCAAAGATATTCGCTTGGTATTCAAAATTTCGCCATATTGCGCGAACAAAACTGTGTGTATGTAGATAAAACCCAATACATCTACAACCTCATTACCCAACTCAAATGTGTGTTTCTCTCGCATCCACGCAGGTTTGGCAAGTCGTTGCTTGTCAGCACTTTGGAGTATTTATTTCAGGGTAGGCAAGACCTTTTCAAAGGGCTTTGGATAGAGGATAAAATCGCTTGGGCAGAACACCCCGTCCTTACCTTTAGTTTTGCGAAGTCTGATTTTCATAACATGGATTTCAAAGATTATCTCAATATGAAAATAGAAGCACACGCACAACGTTTTGGGGTAATACTAAAAAGCACCACTATTTCCAGCAAAATTGAAGAACTGATTATAGAACTCTCGGAACGCTATCAAAAAGGCGTGGTATTGCTTATAGATGAATACGATAAGCCTATCACTGAATTTTTGCGCAAAGATGACTTGGCAGAAGCAGACAGAAACCGAGAAACCATGCGACTTTTCTATTCCCCTTTGAAAGACCTTGATAAACACTTAAGCTTTCTTTTTCTTACAGGCGTGTCGAAATTCAGCAAAGTATCTATTTTTTCGGATTTAAACCACCTAAAAGATATTACTACCTCTTTTCAATATGCTACACTATTGGGTTACACAGAAGCAGAAATTACCCAGCATTTTCAGGAACGAATACAGGAAATAGCCAACCTTCGAAACCTTACCTACGAACAGTGCTTTGAAAAAATGCGTTTGTGGTATAATGGTTATTCATGGAATAATGGTAACAACAAAGTCTATAACCCTACTTCTTTGCTCAATTTTTTGCAAGATATGGAGTTTAACAACTATTGGTTCGAAACAGGTACACCTACTTTTTTGATAGAGTTATTGAAAAATAGACTTTCCTATAATTTGGAAACCATCGATGTTTCGTCTAAAAGATTGGGGAGTTTTATGATTGAAAACATTGATGAAGTTACCCTGCTGTATCAAACAGGCTACCTCACTATCCAAAACAAAGAAGATGATGATATTTACACTTTAGGCTACCCGAATAAAGAAGTGCGCGATTCCATGAACCACTATCTTTTGGCAGACTATACGCATCAGCAAGACCTCAAACCTGCAGTGCGTGATATATACAGGTCTTTAGAAAAGCGTGACTTTAACAAATTATTTGAGATTTTGAATAGTATGTTTGGCGAAATTCCGTACCAAATCTTTGATGCCAAGCAAGAAAAATATTACCATGCGATTATATTCCTGACTTTCAAATTGTTGGGGTATTATGCGCAAGCTGAACCCAGCACCAACAAAGGCAGGATTGATGTAGTGGTAGAAACCAAAGATGCAGTTTTTATTTTTGAGTTCAAAGTAAATGGCACGCTCGAAGAAGCGATGGCGCAAATCCACAAAAACCAATATTACCAACGCTATGAGGCTTCAGGCAAGGAGATTTATCTGTTGGCTGTTGTTTGTGCAAACAAAGAAATCAAAGACCACAAAATTGAGCAGTGGAAGGGAAATCTATAACATTTTCGAAAATTTTAA
>JAYTNK010000717.1:0-2410 GCA_043748375.1 Cytophagales bacterium | reverse complement strand
GCTATAACATTTCGCCAACGCGACCTTTCTGCTTACACTATCACTGAAATTAAAAATAAAGAAACGGAAGAACGCTTTTCATTTTTACTTTACAAAGGGTATTGGGTGGGTAGTTTTTCTTCTCTTTTAATAGAAGATGTAGTACGCAAATTAGATACAGGCGAGTCTGCTTATAGCTTTGCACAAGCCAATGAACTCAAAAATCAACTAACTAAAAGCCCTCTTTCAAACAGTTATACAGAGGCGTATCTCAATTTCCCTCGTTTGGCGGAAGGTATCAGCAAAGTTTTGCCTGAACACTTGCAACAAACACTCAAAACAGTATCTGATTGGGGAACACAAACCTATCTTCGCCTCAACCCTACCAACCCAAATGGCGTATGGGAGGGCTATACATTTGCCCATCAACAGCAAAAAAGACAAATAAAAGGGCTTGCTTTTCTCAAAAATCAGCAAGGAAAAGCCTTTAGTATGGCGCATCTTATCCCCCAAAACGCCTATCTTGTGTACACACTTAGTTTAGACAAACCACAAGCTTTAGCTGAAAATCTACCTATTTTGCGCCCTATTGTCCAACACATAGAAGGCGATATTGCGCTTGTCCACCTTAGCGCAGAAGGTAAAGATGAAGGTAGTTTATTGTGCTTAAAAGTACTAAAGCCTGTGCCTTTCCTTGCCTCCCTTGCCAAAGAGGGCATCACCTTAGGCGAACGTGAACAAGTGGGCAGTTATGCGTTGCAAAGCGTAAACGGCTGGGATAAATTGCAGGTAAAACTTAAAATAAATGGCTTAGCACATTTCAAACAAGCCTATTTTGCACTTGTAGGGCAGTATGTAATAGTCGGCAATGACCACCACGCACTTCGTCAATGTCTGCAAGATTATCAGCAGAAAAAAACATGGCAGACGTTGCCAGCCTACCAAGCCATCGCGCCTACCTTGAAAAAAACAAGCAATTTCACTATGATTGCCTACCCACCGCTCCTTTGGGGGAAAGCCTATGAATGGGTTAATCCAAAGTTCCAAATGCTCATGAGCCTCTATGAGGGGCAAATAAAAGCCATGAACTGGGTTGTTTGGCAAAATAATACCAATGGAAGCTCTTTTGATACGCATTTACAGACTTTTCCACAAGCATATAAGCAAAACAATACTTCTGAAGATACTATCAAAGGCGATTATGCCGTGCGTTCACTCATAACTTTTGGCGAATTACTTTATACACAGCCTTATTTAGTTCAAAATTTTGAAACTAAAGAAACTGAAATATTAGTACAAGACTTTCGCAACAATCTTTTTTTGCTGAATGAAAAAGGACAAGTATTGTGGAAACGCAATATGGGAACAGCTATGATAGGCTCGCCTACCCAAATAGATATTTATAACAACAATCGTCTACAGTATCTTTGGGCTACAGGCAATCGCCTGCATCTTATAGACAAATTGGGGCGAAATGTTCCTGGATTTCCTGTAGGTATGACTGACTCTACCAACACCTTGCAAGGTGTTTCTGTACTTGATGCCCAGCAAAACAAAGACTACTTATTTACAGGTTGCGATGAACGTGGGCGCGTTTTTGTGTTAAGCAAAAAAGTACAATGGGTGGCGGGTTGGAGTCCTAAACGACTTGCCTACCGCCTTGGTACGCCCTTGCAAGTTGTGCGGGTCAAAGACGTAAACTATAATATAGCTGTGCAAGAAAATGGGCAAATTCACGCCTTTAAAGCCACAGGCGAGGAACTGACAGGCTTCCCTATTACTATCAAACAGCGATTTACAGCGCAAATGCATATCGAAGCAGGAGCGACACTCACCACCACATACGTTACCACTGTAAGCGAAGATGGCAAACTGATACAGTTTAATTTGGCAGGCAAGGTGCTGAAAGAGCTTCAACTTTACAGACCATCAGGCAAGGCGCGTTTCACTTTGTTGCAAGATAGCAAAAAGGATAATTGTTGGTTTACGGTAAGTACAGAAACATATTGGCAACTCATGGATAGAAACGGCAATAAGCTCATCGAAGACGAGGTCGCCAATGGTTCGGGCAAATGGGATATACAATTATTTGAGCCTATCGCAGGCAAGCACCTTTTGGCTGTTACCAACAAAGGCGAAGGCAAAACCTCCTTGTATGATATGCTTGGAAAATTGATAAGTGAGCCGTTCAATAGCAACACACCCATAGCTTTGCGTTATGACAACCAAAAGAAACAGCTACTTATTTATCGAGTATTGGGAAATAAACTGAGTATTTTAGCTATGAATTATGCCACATTTGCGCATTAAAACGTGCGTATTTTTATGACTATACATTTTTATTTTAACCTCCCTCTATTTTTGAGGGAGGAAAAATTCTTTTGTAAGAAGTCTATTTGGCATTTACACTTAGCCCTAATTCATCGAGTTG
>JAYTNK010000716.1:0-4685 GCA_043748375.1 Cytophagales bacterium | reverse complement strand
TGAAACGGAACTGATAGGTGGTTATCATACGGAATACAGCAGTATGAAGCTGGGTTTTTATTTGTTTGCCGAATATATCAATATGTTTGTTTCATGTTTGGTTATCTCTACGCTCTACTTTGGAGGCTACAATTATCCATTTATGAATACTGTAGCGGCGGCTATCGGGCAAAATTGGGCTACTTTGATAGGCTTCGCTTTGTTGATAGGCAAGGCATTATTTGGTATATTTTTCTTTATGTGGGTGCGTTGGACATTGCCACGCTTCCGTTATGACCAATTGATGCACTTAGGTTGGAAAAGCCTCTTCCCTTTAGCTATAGCCAATGTTATTATTACAGGTGTTGTTATTTTGCTTTGGGAAGGTTCGAAATAAAGTTTTCAAAAAACATAACAAATTCAAAAAATACCCAAAAAATAATGTAATTTTGTTTATTGAGTTGTTAAATATCCTACTCCTTTCTTACTATGCACAAAGAAATACACAGCTGGTACAGCCATAGGCTAAACCGCGAAATGGAAATTGCCGTTTATGGGCATTATGGACCTGCCTTATTGCTCTTGCCTACGGCAGCAGCCGACTACCTTGAATATGAACGTTTTCACCTCATTGATGCTATCAAAGATGTTGTAAATGCGGGAAAATTCAAAGTATTTTCTATCAATAGCATCAATTCTGAAAGCTGGTTGAATAGGAAAATGCACCCTCGCGATAAGTCTATTCGCCATGTAATGTTCAACGAGTATGTATATGAGGAGGTTGTACCTTTTATATTTAACAGTTGCCAAAGTCGTGTGCCTATTATCACATCTGGTGCATCTTTTGGTGCTTTGCATAGCGCAAACTTATTTTTCAAACGCCCCGACCTTATCACAGGTACTATAGCCATGAGTGGTGTATATGACCTTGGACAATATACAGACGACTATTGGGATGATGATTGCTACTTCAACTCGCCTGAATCGTATATTTCGAATATGCCCGAAGGAAATTTGTTGGATACGTTACGCTCAAACCGACCTATTCATATATTAAGCGGACAAGGTGATTATGAAGCACCTAATGCCTCTCGTCGCTTCTCTGCTATTTTGAATGCTAAAGGTATTCAACATGATTTAGATGTTTGGGGGTATGATATGCCTCATGATTGGGATACATGGCGCAAAATGTTGCCTTATGTATTGCAAGCGAAATTCTAAACTTTCTTTGAAATAAAAAAAAGGTTGTCAGACATTTAGCTGACAACCTTTTTTTGTCTACCACCCTTTTTTGTTTAGGAGAGCGGCTTATTTTTTATTGGTTTTTCACGAACACAGTTTGTGAAGGCATAGCACCCACAACACCCTCTTTTTCACAAGTATTTTTAACTTTCTCTTGCGCGTAAAAATACACGTCCCAATACGTTTCAGGCTTCGTCCAAACGCGCAAGGTCATTTTAATGCCTTCCATTCCGAGAGATAAAATCCCTACAAAAGGCGCACGTTCGCCCTCTTGTATAATCATAGCATTATCTTTTACGGCATTTTTGAGTATTTGGCGGACTTTTTCAATGTCATTTTCATAAGCGATACCAAATACAACTTCTACCAAACGAACACCTTCTGTATTATGATTAACGATAGATCCGTTTGCCATAGGTCCGTTGGCAATGATTACAGTGCGGTCGTCAAGGGTACGAATAATCGTATTAAAAATTTGAATTTCTTTTACAAAACCTGCGTGACCTAAGGCTTCTATAAAATCACCAGGTTTGAACGGGCGGAAAATTAAAATAAGTACGCCACCAGCAAAATTGGAAAGGCTTCCTTGCAATGCTAAGCCTACCGCTAAGCCCGCTGCACCCAAAATAGCCACAAAAGAAGTCGTTTCAATGCCTATCAAAGAAGCGACACTTAACAACAGCATTACTTTGAGAGCAGTCCCAAAAATACTGATAAAAAATGGTGTGAGCGAGGCATCAACACTGCCTTTTTTGAGTTGGAAGGCAAGTCCGCGCATTACCACTTTGATCAAGTATAGCCCAATCATCAAGGTGAAAATAGCTAACACGAACTTAGGGGCATAACTAACCGCCATAGATACGAATTGTGCTAAGTATTTTTCAAGCATACTAAGCTGTTCGGTTTGAAGTAACATAAAAATATTGAGGTAAGATTTAATTTATGGGCAAGTTATTTATTTTTTTATAATTTTCCAAAAATAATAAAATATCCCTTCTAAGAAAGCTTTCAGGGAAAGAAAATTAAACAAACTAATATTTTATTATTATAAAATTATTAGGCAAATTTACAATTTTTATTTATAAATATTTATTATCATACGAGTAGTTTCATGATTTTTTATCCTGCATTTTTTAATTTATGAATTATTTTATTAAATCAAACTTTTTTTTCAAAAAAAATTGTGTTATATACTAATGAACAGTATTGTTTTTTGAACGCTAAGTCTATAGACCGTTGGCAACGTTCAAAGACATTAAACCTTACAAGTTTGTTGTTTTCTTCGCTTCTGTAGTGCGCCATTTTAGGTTTGACACCATGAAAAGAATACACTACAGAATGTCATCTTATTAAATTTCAATTCCTTATACAAAAAACACGCTATAATTTTACAAGCAAATGCACACAAATAGCTTAACTTAAGGCAAAATACACTAACTTTGCGCCATGTTTACAGAATATGACGTTTTGGTAGTTGGCGCGGGACACGCGGGGTGCGAAGCGGCACACGCAGCAGCACAAATGGGTGCGAAGGTATTACTTTTTACAATGGACATGACCAAGATAGGGCAAATGTCTTGCAATCCTGCTATGGGCGGTGTAGCCAAAGGGCAAATTGTACGCGAAATAGATGCATTGGGCGGTATGTCAGGCATAATAAGCGACAAAACCATGATTCAATTTCGGATGCTCAACCGCTCCAAAGGCGCGGCTATGTGGAGTCCACGTTGCCAAAGCGATAGAGCAAGATTTGCAGAAGAATGGCGACTCACGCTTGAACGCAACCCAAATGTGGATTTTTGGCAAGATATGGTTACGGGCATTCTTATAGAGGGAGGCAAGGCTGTAGGCGTGCTTACAGGTATGGGAGCAAGCATAAAAGGTAAGTCTGTTATTGTTACAAGTGGCACATTCATGAATGGTGTTATTCATATAGGCGAAAAGCAATTTGGAGGAGGGCGCATTGGCGAAAAAGGCTCGTTTGGTATTACTGAACAACTTGTAAAATTGGGCTTCGAAGCGGGTAGAATGAAAACAGGCACGCCTCCACGCATTGACGGGCGCACTATCAATTATGCCATTATTGAAGAGCAAGCGGGCGATGAGAACCCATCTAAATTCTCTTACACAGATACATCAGCCCTTACCAAACAACGCAGTTGTCATATTACTTATACCAATAGCAAAGTTCACGAAATCCTTAAGACAGGCTTCGAACACTCGCCTATGTTTCAAGGACGCATACAAGGCATTGGGCCGCGTTATTGCCCTTCCATCGAAGACAAAATAAACCGTTTCGCAGACCGCGATAGGCATCAAATTTTTATAGAACCTGAAGGCTGGGATACGGTAGAAGTATATATCAACGGCTTTTCTACAT
This sequence comes from Cytophagales bacterium, assembly GCA_043748375.1. Lineage (GTDB taxonomy): Bacteria > Bacteroidota > Bacteroidia > Cytophagales > Microscillaceae > RDXI01. The sequence continues at coordinate 1,084 of JAYTNK010000716.1, read as the reverse complement.
CCTTGCCTGATGATGTGCAGTTTAAAGCCTTGCAGTGCATCGAAGGATTGGAAAATGCCAAAATGTTCAGACCAGGTTATGCCATAGAGTACGATTATTTTCCTCCTGACCAACTAAAACTCACTCTCGAAACACAATTGGTAGAAGGATTATACTTTGCAGGGCAGATAAATGGCACTACAGGCTATGAAGAAGCCGCCTGCCAAGGACTGATGGCAGGCATCAATGCTTGCCTAAAAGTACAAGAAAAGCAACCGCTTATTCTCAAACGTTCTGACGCTTATATTGGGGTTCTAATTGATGATTTGGTAAACAAAGGTACAGACGAACCATACAGAATGTTTACTTCGCGTGCTGAATATCGCATTATTTTGAGGCAAGACAATGCAGACGCAAGGCTCACACCTATAGGATATACTATTGGGTTGGCAGGCGAGCAGCGTTATCAAAATATGCTACACAAGAAGGCAAGTGCCGAAAAACTTATCAAGGAACTTGCCTACCTAAAAGTAAAGCCAGAAGATGTAAATGCACCACTCGCAGCCTTAAATTCTGCTCCTATTCGTGAAAAGTGCGCTATTAATTTGTTGCTAAAACGACCAGAGTTAGACCTTACTTCCATGTGTACCTTGCACGAGTCGGTCGACACGCTTTTGAAAGATTATACCCACGAAGCACGCGAACAAGCAGAGATATTTGTAAAATATGAAACATACATAGAAAAAGAACAACGCATGGCAGAAAAACTTTCCGAATTGGAGAATTTGCATATTCCTGCTAATTTCGACTATGCGCGTGTACAAGCTCTTTCTAACGAGGGAAGGCAAAAACTCAACAAGTTGCGACCTGAAACTATCGGACAAGCCACGCGAATCAGTGGAGTTTCCGCCTCTGACGTTCAGATTTTACTCATATACATGGGCAGGTAGGCAAGTAAAAATAGTTGTGTGGCAATTTTGTGGACAGAAGAAATATCGGTTCTCTAACAATTTTTGTGGTGGTAAAAAGTGTAGGGGCAATCCCTTGTGGTTGCCCTTGCTATTATAACACATTTTGTGCTATAAACACACCAAAAATTAGGCGA
>JAYTNK010000715.1:0-5364 GCA_043748375.1 Cytophagales bacterium | reverse complement strand
CCCCAATGCAAAGCCGATAGGTTCACGGTCTCCTTTAAATTCTTGAATTTCGGGGCGTTCGTGCAAATTGGTTTGCTTCACAAGCGTGAGCAACGGGCGTTTAGCTCCTGAAAAAGTAACTTTCGTTATGTTTTCGTCTTCAGTAGGCTCTATCACACACAAGGCGACTTCCATGCCTATTGCAATATGCTGAACACGGTTTTCTATTAAGTTGCTGACACTATCATTCAACAGTTCGAGTACTTCGGCAGGCGAGTGTACTTGTTCTTGATTGATGATTTCGCTCAAAAGCGCATTGCCAATCATAGACATGAACCCTCCCGAAACCCCATGCCCTGTGCAATCCACTAAAGCAATAAAAGTCTTATTGCCTACTTGACTTAACCAGAAAAAATCACCTGAAACAATTTCTTTAGCTCTATAAATCACAAAGTAGTCATGCAAAGCCTCTTTCATACGCTTGCTACTTGGCAAGATAGCGTCTTGGATAGTCTTGGCATATTGAACACTGTCGCTTAGCTTGCGGAGGGTTCGTTCTACAGTTTGGCGTTGGGCTTCTATCTCTATATTTTGGCGATTTATCTCTGTGTTTTGCGTTTGGAGCAAGGTATTGGCTTGGCGAATTTCGTTTCGTCCTTTGGTAATAAAATACAAAAAAACAAGGGACAAAATAAGGATGGCGACTGCTCCAATGATAATAAAATTTCTATTACGGATGCCGAGCGTAAAATCTTGTGCTTGTTGGTTTTTTTCTGCGTTAATTACTTCATTTAAAGTGCGTTGGTTTTTTATTTCTTTCGTTTGAATATCTGTTTTATAGCGTACTTGCATTTCAGCTATAAGCGAAATGCGGGCATTGTTATAAATAGAGTCATGATAAATAGTATATGCTTTATAGTTTTGGTAGGCAAGGTCAGTTTGCCCTAATTTTTCATAAACTTGCGATAATTTTTTATAGTTATCTCTGATAGGCTCTTTCGCACTTAATTTTTGCGCCATAACAAGGCTTTGACCATAATATTCAATAGCTTTGTCGGTACGGTTCATCACTAGTAACAAATCGCCAATGCCTATCAAGGTGTGGCAAAGACTTTCTTTATCATCTATAGTTTGTTGAATATCGCGTGCCTCTAAGTATTTTTTGAGGGCATCATTCAGTTTATTTTGTTTGCGATAAACATCCCCTATACCTGTGAGGGTATTAGCAAAACTCTCTTTGTTTTTTAAGATTTTGAATATCCCAAGGGCTTTGTCGTAATAATCGAGAGCAACAGGGTATTTTTCCAACTTCTCATAAGCCGTGGCTATATTATTGTATCCAATGCCTATGCTTAGTTTTTCTCCTACTTCTTCTGCTGTTTTTATAGATTTGTTGTAATTTTCTAAAGCATTTTCTGTATCGCCAAGGGCGGCTTGTACAATGCCAATATTGCTATAACAAGCGGCTATACCCTTTTTATCTTTTATTTTTTCGTAGGCTTTTTGAGCCTCGATATGGTATTGCAAGGCATCTTTATAATCGCCCAATGAATAGTAAATATTGCCTATAGAGCGATAACACCTCGCTAATAGTATAATATTATCTGTGAGTAATTGATAAAATTTCGCGCTACGTTGGTAGTATTCTAAGGCTTTGGGCTTATTGTCCATCTTATCATAGCTAAGCCCCATAGCAAATAACCCATCAGCCATCCCCTTGCGGTAGTTCAAGTTTTCGGCTATCAACGTGGCAACATTGGCAAACTGCATAGACCGCACAGCATCGCGCTCCAACATTTCTTTTGACATCAAAACAAGTTGGTCAACCCTTTTCGGGTTATTTTCGCGGTTGGCTTGCAATTCCCGACTTAGGCTATCTAAATTAATACCTTGCGCAAACACGTTGGGTGTAGCCTCAAGGAATAATATGCACAAGAAAAAATAGTATAAAAGCCTAAAGTGAGTCATTTTAATATCTTTTGGTGTATAAACTACAAATTTCAAACCTAAAAATCAGAAACTTGAATTTTAGCACCGTTTTGCAAGATTGTTTAAGGGCAAAATTACTACTTCTATTTGTAAATACAAAATAGATATGGCTTTTTTAAAAGTAACCGCATTAAATAAAGGCTTCTCGTCCCATTGTGAATGTTTGAGAAAAAGAAGACCGCCCCTATCAAAACTCTATTTCGTAGTAATTTTCTAGGAATATTTTTTCTTGTTTGGTGTTCTTACCAAACGGAGGGACAGGTGTTTTTTAAGCACTTTTACACTTTCGTAAGAAGTCTAATGAAGATAGGAATGGTGAAATATTGCTTATAATTTTGGTTATGCAAAACAAAATGAGTTATTATTATGTTAGAGTTATATACCATTTTTTTATATCATGAAAACTTGCCTTGCCTATCTGCTCCTATTGTACGTCTGTACCAGTGCTTCCGTTTTGGCACAACAAATAGACTCGACTAATAAAGAATACACTATGCTGGAAGAAGCCCTGAAAGAGCCTAACAAAGTCTATAGGCTCAATCTAAGCAATCAAACTTTCACCTCTTTTCCTTTAGAAATTATACGTTTCCAGAATTTGCAGTACTTGAGCTTGCGAAATGACCACTTCAAATTTATCCCAAAGGAAATTTCTAACCTCAGAAACCTACGTGTTTTGGACTTAAGTGGCAACGATTTCAGCACCTTGCCTAAAGAATTTACGTCTCTGATAAATCTTGAGGAGCTTTATCTCAATCAAGACAATAAGTTAAATCTTAGCCAAGATTTTGATATATTGAGTCAATTACCCAAGCTCAAAATACTGCACTTAGAGCAAGATAATTTGAGAAAACTACCAAGAAATGTTTCTCGCCTACAAAATATTGAACAATTGTATTTGAATAATAATAGCTTCCACCACATTCCAAAGGAATTAAAAAGTATCAAAAAACTTCAATACATTGACCTCCGCAACAATAAATACCCTATCAATCCAAACGAATTGAAAGGCTTTGGAGGAAAGATAAAATTTTAATACGTGTAGCTTCTATATCCTTAGCCTCTGCTAAGACCTACAAAAAAGCGTTTCGTTTGAAACCATGCTATCATTTTGGCAGGCAAGGTAAAAAAAACCTCTACAAGATTGCACATCTTGCAGAGGTTTTCCTATATAGGATATACCTGCTTAGTTAAAGAATTTCTCTCCTTTGCTTGCCATTTCGCGTAGGCGAGCTGTAGGACGGAAACGCTCTCCGTGTGCCTCAGCGAGTTCGTCCAATTCTTTTACGAACTTGCCTACCCCTACCATGTCAATATAAGAGAAAATACCACCCGAATAAGGCGCGAAGCCCCATGCCAAAATAGAACCAATATCGCCATCAGTAGGATTGCGCAATACGCCTTCCTCCAAACAACGTACCGCCTCTATAGCTTGGCGATGCAACAAACGTTTTTTGGTATATTCAAGTGTAGGCTGTTCAGCGTTCACAGGGTAAAGTTCGGCTAAACCGCTCCAAATATGCTTCTTGCCCCCTTCAGGATAGTCATACAAGCCTTTTTTGTTCTTCTTGCCAAAACGCTCAAGCTCTACCACCAATTTCTTGATAACTTTTCCGCCTGTAATGTTTTCTATTTTCTCGCCTGTATCTTTTTCGGTTTGAAGCATCACTTTGTAGGCAAGGTCAAGGGCTACCGCATCAGCCACATCCAAAGGTCCTACAGGCATACCAGCCAATGTGCCTGCGCTTTCAACCAATTGAGGGTTTACTCCTTCAGAAACCATTTCGATGCCTTCCGAAGTATAAGTACCGAAGCAACGCGAAGTATAAAAACCACGTGAGTCATTGACTACTACAGGCGTTTTCTTAATTTTTTTCACGTAATCAATCGTCATAGCAAGGGCATAATCGCTTGTTTGCTTGCCTACGATAATCTCAACAAGGGGCATTTTGTCCACAGGCGAGAAGAAGTGTATCCCAATAAAATTAGCAGGGCGCACTGATGCCTCTGCCAAACCTGTAATAGGCAAGGTAGAAGTATTAGAGCCAAAAACGACCTTTTCGCCTAAAACGGCTTCGGTTTCTTTGGTTACGATAGCTTTTAACTCACGGTTTTCAAATACGGCTTCAATGATTAAGTCACACTCTTTCAAGTCATTCACATCGGCTGTAGTATGAATAAGCGCAAGGATTTGTTCTACTTGTTCTTTGGTCATTTTGCCTTGCGAAACGCGTTTTTGGAGCAACGTGCGACTATAATCCTTGCCTTTTTCAGCCGCTTCGATGCTGACATCTTTTAATACAACGGAGATACCTGCCAAATAGGCTGTAACATAAGCAATGCCAGCACCCATCATGCCTGCACCCAACACACCTACTTTTTGGATATTGGTTTCAGGAACATCTTTAGGGCGAGCCACACCTTTGTTAGCATCGTTCAACGCAAAAAAGAAAGTGCGCACCATGCCGCGTGCTTCAGGGCGTGCAAGCAATTCTGTAAAATAACGGGCTTCTATTACAAGGGCTTTATCTATAGGCAGTTGCAAGCCTTCATACATACACTTCATGATGAATAATTGCGCAGGGTAATTACCTTTCGATTTGTCCATCAAAAGTGCGGTACCAGGCATAAGAAGTTGCGCACCTTGTGGACTTTGGATATTTCCGCCAGGCACTTTGAAGCTTGTCCTACCAACTATTTTGCCTTTCTGCACTTCGTCCCAAGGCTGTATAGCTTTAAGATTTGCGTCTATCCATTTGCGAGCAGCAACGAACATAGTTTCGCGGTCACTTGCAAGCTCATTGATAAGCGTAAGTTTCAAAGCCTCTTCAGGTGAATATTCCTTGCCTTCGAGGAGCATAGCTGCGGCATTTTGTATGCCAATCATGCGGGGTACACGTTGCGTGCCTCCTGCACCAGGAAATAGTCCTATTTTGGCTTCAGGCAAGCCGATTTTAGTTTTGGGGTTATTGATGGCGATACGATAATGCGCCAATAAAGCAATCTCGAAACCGCCCCCAAGTGCGTGTCCATTGATACCTGCTACTATAGGCTTTCCGCAGGTTTCGAATTTGCGGAACATGGCGTTTAGGTCTTTTTGTTTTTGAAATTGTGTAGCTGCGTCGATGGGCTTGTTCAGCATATCGCTAAGCCATTTAAGGTCAGCACCTGCAAAGAATGAATCTTTTTCAGAAGTGATATAAATACCTTTTACGGCTTCATCGGCTACAGCTTTGTTCATGTGTTCATCAAAAGCCTGCATTGAATCATCGTTCATTACATTCATGGGGTAGTTGGTCATGTTCCAACTTACAATGGCTATGCCATTATCAACGCTATATTTTATCATGGGAAGGGATTTCAAAGTACAATAGTATGCAATCCTACTATTTTTTCAAA
>JAYTNK010000714.1:0-4538 GCA_043748375.1 Cytophagales bacterium | reverse complement strand
CATAAAAGTTTTTTCGTCTGCATCATGAAATGCAGAGCGAAATATATAATCATCACCATCTACTCCCCAGCCTGTAAAGGCGCGAGCAGATTCTTTGATGTCATTTTCGGTATAATTACCGCGCCCCAAGGTAAAAAGCTCCATTAACTCACGCGCAAAATTTTCGTTTGGACTACGTTTACGATTTTGCTGGTTGTTTAAAAAAAGCAACATAGCAGGTGTTTGGGCTATGGCAAGTAGCATATCGCCAAATTTTCCGAGCGCGTGTTGGCGCAAAACGTGCAGGTATTTTTGGGCATGGTAAATATTTTTAGACTGGCAAGCGAAATGTCCATGCCAAAATAACGCCATTTTTTCGCGTATTTGTGCTTGTGATTGGCTCAATTCCTCAAACCATTGTATATTTAGTTCACGCACCGATTGGCGCGATTTACCAAGCAGTTTACGCTTTTCCTCTTTCGACATACCTACTATATCGGTAGCATTTGGCGCATCTCCTTCTTGCACAATAAGTTGCTTGGGAGTATTTGCAGAGGTTTCAAATAGTTTGTCAAGGATTTTTTTTCTGTCCTGACTTTCTACTGCAAGAAGCTGGGTAGGCGAGATGCCAAACCCTGCACGCATATATAAGTGTTGAATATCTTGGCTCATGGTTCTTTGACGTACCAAAAAGGTTTTGGTTTAAAGATTATACAAATTCCCACGCGCTTTTGTAGGCATCGATGCTATCTATATATTCGAGAAAGTCTTTGTAAAACTTGTGTTGCCCCAATGTGGCACTGTCGCCTATGACGACTAATTTTTGCTTGGCGCGTGTGAGGGCTACGTTCATACGGCGGGTGTCGCTTAGGAATCCGATTTCGCCTTTTTCGTTGCTTCGGACTAATGAAATATAAATCACGTTACACTCTTGCCCCTGAAAACCATCGACTGAATGTATTCGAATGGCAGGCAAGAAGGGCAATAACTCACTACTTTCAGCCAATAAATCTTCCAAATACTTCACTTGAGAACTGTAGGGTGAGATAACCCCTACTTTAAATTCGCCCTTGCCTGCCTCCATAGTAGAAGTAGCCAATAGTTGCGTTAAGTGTTTGATTAAAAGCACTGCTTCCTCGGGATTGTGTCGGCTTTGCGATTCGGGGTGTACTTTCTCGTCGTAGCTACAGCCTGCGGTATCAATAAACTCGACTACTTGGCTTGCCTGCCCCTCCCCTACCTGCGCATGAAGAGGGAGTAGCAAATGGTTTTGAGCTACAGAAGTGTGCGCGGTAAGTTCGCCGTTGTAAAATTGTGTATTAGAAAACTGCATAATCGCTTCGTGCATACGATATTGCACGTTGAGCATCGTGGCTGTTTCGGGTTGAAGCTCGATTACTTTTTCTAACAACGTTTTCTCCAAACCGCCTTTCGCAGCTTGTTGCGATTTTACTGTAGGTGGTAATTGACAGTGGTCACCTGCCAAAATGATGCGGTGCGCCTTTGCAATTGGTATCCAAGTAGCGGGTTCGAGTGCTTGAGCGGCTTCGTCTATAAATACGGTAGAGAATTGTCTATTTTTGATGTATCGATTTACTGAGCCGACTAAGGTAGCCGTAATAACTTGTGCATTTTGCAATAAATTCTCTACAATGTATTTTTCAATATTGTTAGCCTCGTCCAACATTTTTTTCGATTCGGCAAACAACAATTTGCGTTGCTCACGCTCGCCTGCCCCGAAGTTACGTTTATATTTGTGCGCCATTTTGCGAAACTCATTGGCATCACGCCTAAGTTTGCGCAGGTTTTTAAATTCTGCATGATGGCTTATTTGTCCATCGAGGCTGTAACCTTGTATGGCTTCATCTATGCGAGCAGGATTGCCTATGCGCAATACACGCACGCCTGCCTCTGCCAATTTGCGCGTCAGCAAATCTACAGCGGTATTGCTTGGGGCAGTTACTAAGACCTGCTTTTCAGTTTGTATAGTTACAGAAATAGCCTCAACAAGTGTGGTTGTCTTGCCTGTGCCTGGTGGCCCGTGTATTATCGCGACATCTTTGGCGGCAAGGATATGATTGATGGCTTCGTTTTGCGACTGGTTTAGGCGTGGGTTTTGGTAGTAGGCAAGTTCAGGAATAAATTCGGCTTGCTTTTCGCCCAATAAAACTGCTCGTAGGCGAGACAGTGGCATTTTATCAGCTTTGCGCACCATTTCCATCGTGTCGTGCATTTCCTTGTAACTTGCGGTGTCAAATAGCCAATCGATGCCCAAACTACCATCATCTATCCATTCGGGTAGTTCGTTTATAGGAAAAGCCACGCGCATATTATTGCGCCAAAGTGCTACAATAACGCCATTGATAGATGGATTTTTGCCTTGTGGCAAATTATGAAAGAGAGAAATTGAATCGCCCGATTGAAAGCGGTGTGGCTCATCTATTTGATTGGTACGTTCAAGACTGATGTATAATTGCCCACCTGTACCTATTTCTGTGCCATTTATTTGGATAGGATACCAAGCAAAGCCTTGCTTTTTGCGCTGGTTTAGGGGTGTATTCAATACTTTTTGTTGGTATTGATGCAAGTCTTCTTGCAATTCTATATCTAACAGCCGCGAAAGGTTTTCGAAGTACATAGTTTTTTTAAAAGGTATGAGGCAAAAACAAGTGTTTTTTACAGTTTGTCAAGTCTAACGACATTGGCAACTGTAAAAAACACTTCACAGTTTGTCAAGTCTAACGACATTGACAACTGTAAAAAATTATTTTTCGCTGAAAAACGAAAGCAAATAACCTGAAAGCCAAATCCAAAGTGGGTCAATCACTACATTGCCTGTAGAAATATTTATCCAACCTTGTTCGGGCATCCACGCAAAGGCAAAGGCGCAAATCGCCAAACCGAGCCACGCAACGGCACTGCCAAAGATGAAAGAAATAAGACTTCCGCCAAGCATTATGTATTGAGCATAAGGCTTTACATCCTCTAACTGAGGCACTTGCTCTTTAAGCCAACCTTGCATGACGATGAAGCCGAAAGCAAAGAGTAGGAAGGCTATCCAATTGAGCCATTTTAATTTACTTAAATCCATTTTTTTATTGAGAGGTTTATGATTGCACCAAAATTACATGAAAAACTTGATTTATAATAAGAAATCCAAAAAAAATCTTTTTCTTTGAAGAAAAAACCTTTCATATAGCCTATGTTACGCAAATATACTTGTACTTTGCTTGCCTACCTTTGTACGTTTGGGCTTGCCTACCCCCAAAATGTAGATACTACCCATAATTGGCGGACAACTTTTTCAGGTTACATTGATGCCTATTATTGTTTTGATTTTGCACAACCCAAAAATAATGAACGGGCATCTTATTGGTACAATCACCGCAGACATAACGAGTTCAATGTAAATCATGGCATCGTTAAAGCCTCCGTAACGTCTAAAAATGTACGTGGCAATATCGCGCTCATGATTGGGACATATTCGCAATACAACCTCATAGGCGAGCAGGAACTTATCCGCAATATTTATGAGGGAAATGTCGGTTTTAAACTTTCCAAAAAAGCTAATTTCTGGCTTGATGCAGGCATTTTTGCTTCGCACATTGGGTTTGAGAGTGCTATTTCAAAAGATTGCTGGACACTTTTGCGGAGTATATTAGCCGACAATACACCCTATTATTTGTCAGGTGTAAAAACAACGTACACCTCGCCTAACACCAAATGGGTGCTTACAGGACTGATAGCCAACGGTTGGCAACGCATCAGACGATTGTCAAATAACTCGATGCCTTCCTTTGGTACACAAGTGCAGTTTGTACCTAACAAACACATCACGCTCAACTCCAGTACCTACATAGGCAATGAGGGCGCAGATAGCTTGAAGCAAATCCGCTTGTTTCATAATTTTTATGGTATATTTAACCTAAATGACCGCTGGGGACTGATTGCAGGCTTCGATATAGGCAGGCAAGGCAATGAACTCACGAAACAAGCGCGTATATGGCACGCTGCCGCCTTGATGTTGCGCTATAAAATGACAGCTAAACTTACCCTTTGTGGGCGAGCCGAATACTATAAAGACAGAAAAGGCGTGTTTATTCCTACTAATACCCCTAACGGTTTTCAAACAATAGGCTATTCCTTAAACTTAGATTATGCACCCGCCGAAAACCTGTTAGTACGATTTGAGGCTCGCGGGCTAAGTAGTCAAGATAAGGTATTGCTCATGAATAGCCAAGCGGCTAAACAAAATATAGTGCTGGCAACGTCTATAGCTGTTTCATTCTAAACCAAAAATTATATGAAAAAAGTAACAGGTCTGGGTGGCATATTTTTTAAATGTCAAGCCCCCAACCTTATCAAACAATGGTATGCCACGCACCTTGGGCTACAAACCGATGAATATGGTACTACTTTCGAATGGCGAAAAGCTGAAGACACATCGCAAAAAGGCTACACAGTTTGGAGTCCATTCAAGGAGGATACTACCTATTTCGAACCTTCTAAAAAGGATTTTATGCTAAACTTTCGCGTAGAAGACCTTGAAAGTTTAGTAA
>JAYTNK010000713.1:0-4204 GCA_043748375.1 Cytophagales bacterium | reverse complement strand
GCTATACCCCCAAATCCCATTGACATCTTTTTTATATAGGTTTACGCTTTTAGCTCCTCCTTTTGAAGCCATTAAATCTCCTTTGAGCGCAATAATTGCCGATCCTACTATTCTCTGTGCTCGAACCCAATCATTTTGCTGTTTTTTGAATACATAGAAAACCGAATAGCCGCTGATAACAAGGTCATCACCCTCTGATAAAAGACTATATCCAAATCCTGAATCGGTTGTGCCTGCGTCTGCCATGAGCGCGTTTTTATACACCCAATAACCGTTTTGCATTTGGTACACATACACTTTGTTTGGGGCTGCAATGAAGAGGTGATTCCCATTTACAACTATCTTTCTTTCTCCCGATGATTTAGCCGCTTCAGGTAGGGCAATCATCTGTCGTTGTATCCACTCTTGGGCAACGACAGGCAAGGACATGAGGGCGAATAGGCATACAATAGCCAAATTTTTTTTTGATTTCATAGCGGTAGTTTTTTGAAAGGACAAATCTACAAAAATAAAAACAAAAATAAAAAAAATTCCTGTCTTTGTGGTACTATTGATGATGGTTTGTGCTACCGCATTTTATGCTTGCTCTAAATTCTCTAAGGTAGTCGCGCAAATAGCCCTTGTATATGGGCTAATTGGTCAGGATGTAATGAGTGTGGTAAAACTGTGGCTTTTTTGTAGATAATTATTAGACTTCTTTCGAAAGTACTGTTTTGATGCTTCTACTACGTCTGCTCTATGTGGAGAAGCTCGGAAAATACGCCTAATACCTATCCTCTTCTCTAAACAGTATAGGTATTGTCCAATACATACGTTGATGTTTGCCTCTTTTGTAAAAAACTTCCCATTCAGGGATAAGTTTTACAAGGTGCACTGCTTCCTCATCAAAAGGTTTGCTATGCCCTTTCAGTACTTTTGCGCTATCTATCTTGCCTACTTCATTTGCTGAGAAATGCACAAAAACCTTGATAGTTCCTTCAAAAGCAGGTATTTTTTGCCAATCAATATGTGCATAGAAAAATTTATGCAATTTTTTAACATTATCTGTATAAGCGTTGTGCGTGCGACTATTGGTATAGGGCATTGTATTGATTAGTCGACCTTTTTCAAAATGAAAACTTGTTTCTTTGTCATAGGTAGCTCCCCATCCTGCATGCATATAATAGATAGGCGTAGCATCAGTAGGCGATGCAGTCAATCTGCTTGTAACCCAATCTGCTTTCACCTTGCCTGCTATACATTTTTCTCCAAATAATGCTTTCAAATCTATCTGATTCTTTGCCTCTAAATCGCAACAACTGGAAAGAGCTGTTAAGTATAGTTCATTACCTATTACTTCCCAAGTACCTACATATTTTCTATAGCACCCCGTACCGCAAAAAGAGGCGGGTTTCACTAAATCCAAATATTTTATTGTATCTGTTTCATACAAATCGTACAAAGGTAAATGGTACAAATAATAACGTTTACCTTCGTAAATCAGATTATCAGACGCTTGAGGCGTAGCTACTGCAGGCAAAGCATAAAAAAATAGGCAAGCTAAAAATAAAATCTTTCTCATAGCACTAAAATATGTTATTGGAAGGCGAGGGGGTGTAATTGACTTGTATATCTATTTTGTTTTGTTTCTGTTTTTTTGTGGAGTTCTGTTTTCCACTCTTCTACAGCTTCTGAAAGTTTATCAGGGTGCATTTCAAAATTTCACGTTTCTTGTAGCATCACCTTGCTCTCTCCAAAGGAGAGGGAGAAGCGAAATTTTGAAATGCGCCCATTTATCAGCATCATTTTGAGCATGAAGGTGTATTTATAAACTGGCTATCAAAAATAGATTTTTGGGCAAAAAATACTTGTGGCTGTTCTAATTCTGCGAAACGTATGAAGCACATCTTTGTTATATAATATTTACATTTTTCAGGTAAAAATAGCCCTTGCCTACTTCCACTAAGACCTACAAAAAACAAGTATCCTACTCGAAATTATGCTATCATTTTTATTTTCGCAGGCAAGCCCATAAAAAATGCCTACATGAGCGTAGGCAAGATGTTTTTAGCAATTTTTAATTTATTTTTTTTGTATAAACTCAAACACTGTTGTTGTCTTTTTCCCTATATAGGGTTTGAAAAAATCTCGATAGCTTAAATTCTCGCTTGTTTTCATGACACTTTCGGGTACAAGCTTCATGATAAAATCGGGTGTTTTGATGGACTTTACGCCATATTTTGCGTTAGAAAAAGCTATACAAGGGGTTATATATCGAGGCAGTTGTTTGTCTAAAATAACTTCGTAACCTTCTCCAAAGCCTTCAATCATATAAAGATTGCCTTTTTTCCGCTTTAATTTATACGCTTTATTGTTTTGCACCTCTTTTAATTGTGGGAAATAAGCAAGATTGTTTTTAGTATCCAAAACCATTTTATTTCCATGTTCAAGTTCTGCTTTTGTATTAAAATCAAGTTTTTTTGTTTCATCTATAACATAAACTTGTAGATAATACATATTAGCAACACCTATATATTTGAAGTTAATGTTTGTTTCTGTAGAAGTGCTACCTTCTTGACTTAAAAGTAATTTTCCTGAATATGCAAATTGATAACTTTGCGCAAACACATCTATGTTTGAACTCAAGGTAATTATAAAAAACAAAGAAATTATTTTTAAATTGAACATTTTTTTTATTTAAAGTGTAAAAATAACCATAAAAATAATATTTGGGTTGTTTAAGTTGTTACAAAAGTGTTCGTTATGCTTTGTTGGTTTAGGATATATATCATTTTATTTGACACCCCACCATTGTTAAACCAATTTATACTTGTAAGTGCGCAAGGATTAGAGTCAAAGAGAATGATTACATCGCTACCAGCTTCTTTTGAACTAAAAGTTACAGAACTTTGTGGACAGTTTCCACCGCTGCTCATAGCCATAGTGCCAATAAACTTGTTTCTGTAAAGTTTTCGTTGCAAATATATAAAAACTACTTGGATATTTTACATTGATAATATTTTTAGCAAAATCGCTGCAAATTTAAGCGTTCCTTTTATCAAGTATTGTCAATTTCTTAGTAAATATAAGATATTTGACGGGTTTATTTTTTTAGTGTGAAGTCAAAATAAAGCAGGCTTTTTTTAAAACGGGGATTTTATAGAAACAAAATTATTTTTCTTGCTGGCGCAACGCTATGTATTTGCGTAGTATTCTGTTTCAACAAATTATTTTGCAGTTTTTTAAAGTTTTTTCATCTGTAATATACAGATAAACAGGGTTTTACAAATTATTTTGAAAGTATTTTAAAAATAATTTTTACTACGCAAATCTACTGCGTAGTGGTGTATGTATCTTTGCAACATCAAACAAGGTCAAGTACAAGTTACTCCTAAACTCTTTGGTAGAAACAACTTTTACAATTATCTATTTGATGAGACATTTAAAGGTCAAACTTAAGTTACTTCAACCTTCTTTTACGAAACCTAACTTTTGTAATTACCTTTTTTTGGCGCGGTGGTCTAATGGCTACGATATCGGAAAATTTTTAAGTTTTTTAATTATCACAAACGGTGGTCAAAAAGAGCTTACTTCAAGATGTTTCTTTCCGAAGATGCAAGTTCGAATCTTGCCTGCGCCGCCAAAAAAGATGAAAGATGAAAGATGAAAGATGAAAGATGAAAGATGAAAAGATGAAAAGTGGTAGCGTCGATAAGTGAAGTACTTGCCTGCCTTTTCTAGTGCTATCAACGACATAATAAAGTAAGATGTTATAAACCTCGCCTGTTTGAACAGGAAAACAAACGAAATTATTTTTCTTACTGGTGCAAGGCAATGTATTTGCGCAGTATTCTATTTCAGCAAAGTATTTTCATCTGTAACACACATATAAACAGTGTTTTACAAATTATTTTGAAGATAGTTGAAAAATAATTTTTACTGCGCAATTCTACTGCGTAGTGGTGTATGTATCTTTGCAACATCAAACAAGGTTAAGTATAAGTTACTCCTAAACTTTTGATAGAAATAACTTTTACAATTATCTATTTGACAAGACATTGAAAGGTCAAACTTAAGTTACTTCAACCTTCTTTTACGAAACCTAACTTTTGTAATTACCTTTTTTTGACGCAGTGGTCTAATGGCTACGATATCGGAAAATTTTTAAGTTTTTTAATTATCACAAACGGTGGTCAAAAAGAGCTTACTTCAAGATGTTTCTTTC
>JAYTNK010000712.1:0-7806 GCA_043748375.1 Cytophagales bacterium | reverse complement strand
AGGTGGCGCACTCGAAGTAGGACAGGCAAGTACGCAAGCGGTTACAAGTAGTTGCATCGCTATCCTATTTGCCGATTTTGCGCTTGCCCAATTATTGATGAGCTAACCCATCACACAAATACCTTAACCCAATCCAATGAAAAATAGCCTTGCCTACCTACTTTTTTCCGCTTCTTTGTTTATGCTGTCAGCGTGTAAAGACAGTGAATTGAAGCCTGACAAAACGTTTTTTGGATATAGCTACTTCCCTACTGATTTAGCTGTTTTTGTAGAATATAACGTGATAGAAACCACTCACGCACCCCTTGCCGTACCCGTTACAAAGCAATATCAAATACGCGAAATCATAACCGAAACCTTCACGGATTTGGAAAGCAAAAGTACGTACAAAATCCAACGCTACAAACGCACTACTGCAAGTACACCTTGGCAGGTTGATTCTGTGTGGAGTACCAAAATTGATAATTACAACGCATTACGTAACGAAAATAATAAAACCTTTTTGAAGCTTTCCTTCCCCTTAGAAGTAGGCAAAAAATGGAATGGAAACGCTTTTAATTATCTGAAAAAAGATGACTGCATTTTAACAGATTTGGATACCAAACGAAAAATAAATAATTTCGAGTTCAATAAAACGTTAAAAGTCGTATTGGCAGATGATTCAAGCCTTGTTTATCAAGACCGCCGCCACGAAATTTATGCCGAAAATGTAGGCATGGTTTACAAAAGTGTTAAATCTGTTTATTATAGCACCGACCAACCTTTCTTGGGGCAGGGCAAAATAGACGCAGGCATCATCAAAACCCAAATTCTTATCAATTATGGCAAATCTTTCTAAGACTACTCTCACTTTTCTAAGCGCGTTTCTTTTTTTGAGTTCAATCGCTACGCTTACAGCGCAAGACAAAAAACGCTATTTCGTTTACCTCAAAGATAAACAAGGTATCGCATACACTTTAGACAAACCTGAAAAATTCCTTACCCAACGCGCCATTGATAGACGCAAACGACAAGGCATCGCCTTTGCGCAAAAAGACTTGCCAGTAAACATGACGTATGTCGAAAGCATCAAGGCGCAAGGTGGACGAGTATGGTATGCTTCGCGTTGGTTCAACGCTGTGTTGGTAGAAGCAACCGAAGCTGACCTTGCCAAGATAAAAGCCTTGCCGTTTGTAAAACCACAAATAGACCTTTTGAGCCCTATTCGCTCTGCTACATTTAGCAATAAAAGTCCACTTACTGATGCTACATTTAAGGACAAAGCAGGCAAGGAAAAGCATACTTTCCTAGCCATAGACTCCGCTAAAAATTACGGAAAAGCCTATAATCAAGCCAAAATGTTAGAAATACCCACCATGCATAAACAAGGCTATCGTGGGCAAGGTATGGTTATCGCGGTACTTGATGCTGGTTTTGAAAATGGTGATAAAGTACCTTTTTTAACACACTTGCATGAAGATGGACGCATACTTGGTACATACAACTTTGTAGAAGGGCAAGAAAACGTATATAACACAGGCAATCACGGCTTGGAAGTTTTGAGTTGCATGGGCAGTTATTTACTCAACAAACACATAGGCACAGCTCCTGAAGCAAGCTATTATTTATTTCGAACCGAAGATGCTGACACCGAATACAAAGTAGAAGAAGTAAATTGGCTTGTAGCCGCCGAAAAAGCGGATAGCTTAGGCGCAGACCTTATCAACTCCTCTTTGGGCTATACAGATTTTAGTGATGATTCAGATTATACTTATAAGGATATGAACGGCAAAGTTTCGATAGCTTCACGAGCCGCCACTTTAGCCGCCTCAGTAGGTATTATAGTCGTAAATAGCGTAGGCAATGAAGGAGGAGGCGACTGGAAATACATGGGCGCACCCGCAGATGCCGACTCTATTATTTCAGTAGGCTCGGTAGATGGCTCAAAACAACGTTCCTATTTTAGTTCGTATGGGCCTACTTATGACAAACGCCTCAAACCGAACCTCTCAGCGCAAGGTGGCTCTTCATCAGTAGGTAAAATAAATGGCAATATTGGACACAATGATGGTACTTCTTTTTCCAGCCCTATCTTATGTGGTATGGTCGCCTCTTTTTGGCAGGCGTTCCCACAACTTACCAACATGGAAGTCATAGAAATTTTGCAACAATCGGCTTCGCAAGCCTCAAAGCCAGATACCATTCTTGGATACGGCATACCCAATTTGAAACTTGCCTACACTATAGCTCAACTCAAAATAGCCAATGCAAAAACAGGCTTCCATATATTCCCAAATCCATTACCTGACGGGCAGGCGATAAGAATAGCTTTCAGTGAATATTATCAAGGCAAAAAAGTGAAAATTGAAATACTCAGTATGAAAGGCAACTTATTGGAAACTGCCCATGTGAATAAGGCAGGCAAGCAATATGAGTGGAATACAACCGCAAAATTCCCCAAAGGTTTATATGCTATTCGTGTGATTGAAGGCAAACACGCTGAAACACGCAGATGGTTGAAAGAGTAAACGAGTATATCTGCTACCCCCACGATTTTAATCGCGGGGGTTATTTAATTTAGCCCGCAAATTTATTAGTGGAGAGCGTGTTTCTATATAAATCTTAGAAAAACCGTATATTGACAATCTAATTTATGGACTTCAACCGTTTAGAAACGGTATATTTTTGAAAGTACTATAGGGGTTGTAATTTCGTCAGATTTTTCGTTGTAGCGACCTGCTACAGCTGCAAAATCTGCCTCATTTCACGCTAAAATACGCATTTTTTACTGTCGAAAAATTTAACTAAACAACCCCATATATAAATTAAATTTGATTTAGAGCTTAACTCACAACTTATAGAAGCCTCATGCTGCATGAATTGTTGTCTTTTCTTTCTCTTCAAGACCCCAATGTTCGATGGGTAGTCATTGGAGCTTGTTTAATAGGCGCAACTACAGGCAGTGTGGGCATATTTGCGTATTTACAAAAACGAAGTTTGGTAGGCGATGCCATAGCTCATGCCATGCTACCTGGAGTAGCGATTGCATTTTTGTTGTCGGGTAGCAAGCAAAGCCTTTATTTAACCATCGGAGCTGTTACAAGTGGTGGCATGGCGTGGTGGTTAGTGGGCTATCTTTTAAAACATACGAAGTTAAAAAGTGATACCGTATTAGCCTTGGTTCTTTCTGTATTTTACGGGTTTGGTGTGATGTTGTTGAGTTATATACAACAACAACCCAACGCACAACAAAGCGGACTCGATCGTTTTTTGTTTGGCAAAATAGCCTCCACTACAGCAGATGAACTCTTGCCACTATGTATAGTGGCGGTTGTTGCCTTGTTGATTATTTGGGCAGGCTATGCACAAATTCGCTTAATGTTATTTGATGCACAATATGCGAAAGCACATGGTTACGCGGTACAGTTTTGGGAAAGTACTATAGCGGTATTGACTATAGCGGTTGTTTCTATTGGTATTCAGGCGGTAGGCGTGGTTTTATTGGCAGCGTTGTTAATTACGCCTTCGTTGGTAGCTCGATATTGGACTAATTCCTTATCCACTATGTTTTGGATAGCAGGCTTAGTAGGTGCTTTTTCGGGAGTAGTAGGCGCGTTTATTTCCTATACAGCACCAAGAATGCCTACAGGTCCTTGGATAGTAGTGGTATTATCTGTTTTGGCTTTTGTATCAGCTATTCGAAAAAACATCTATCGCACAAATGAACCACACAAGCAGGCAAGGACGTAAATTGTTCCTTATAACCCACCACTTGCCTACCAAAATATTTACAGAGATGCCATAAAGCGGTTTACTTCTCTCATATACTGTTCTTTCTGGTCAAGCCAGCCATAATGAGAACAGTTGTCTAACATTACGAGGCGCGAATTGCGCAGTGTTTTGTGTGCAGTTTTCGCAATTTCTGGGGCAATAATATCTTGCCTGCCCTGCAAAATAAGAACGGGTGCTTTGAATTTGCGAAGTATTGGTTTGCAATCAAACTTTATTTTGATTAAATCCTGAAAGACTATCTCATTTATTTGCATATTGATTTGCAATATTCTTGTGGCGATTGTATTTACGTGTTCTTTATGGACTACATAAGCGTGGGCAAGCACCTTAGCACGCTCCGAAAGTGTGTTTTGTGTGGTGTCTCCTTGGCGCACCTTGCCTCCCCAGTAGGCAAGCGAAAAGCGTTGTTCTTCAGTAAGATTGGCTTGGATACGCGCTTGCGCATATTCCATAAACTTCAAATCTAAGCCACCTGATGCTGAAAATATAAGCCCTACTACTCGTTGTGGGTAGTGCGAAGCATAATATGCCCCCAACATTCCGCCAAATGATTGCCCCATCACTACCCATTTTTCTATTTTTAAGTGTTTGCGCAAAGCCTCTATGTCGGCTATCATCAAATCCATGGTTATCGTGGAACTGTCTAAGCGAGGCAAAGTCGACTTGCCTGTGCCACGTTGGTCAAAAATAATAGCCTGATGTTTTTCAGCCAATAGGCTTGCTATGTAGCCAAAGCCTTCGCTGTTGCCTCCAGGCCCGCCATTGATAAGCAGGATAGGCGTGCCATTGCCAAATATTTTGTAATAAATCTGCACCTCATGGGCAGGTGCATAGCCGTCTGTTTGTGGGTAGGCAGGCAAGGACAAAAAGAAACAGCATAGCAGAAGTAGAAGGTTAGTTTTTCTCATGTGGGAAGTTATCATTTTTTTTCACTAATTTTGCAGAAAATTCATATAATGTCGAATATTGTTGCTATAGTAGGTCGCCCAAACGTGGGTAAATCTACCCTTTTTAATCGCCTCACCCAAACGCGCACCGCCATCATGGACAACACGAGCGGTGTAACGCGCGACCGCCTGTATGGGCGTGCCGAATGGACAGGCAAGTTCTTTACTTTAATTGATACTGGCGGCTATGTAGTAGGCTCTGATGACACCTTCGAGGAGGCGATTCGCGAGCAGGTTACGGTAGCCATAGAAGAAGCTGACGTAGTGCTATTTGTGTTGGATTGTGTGGTTGGTATTACAGATTTGGACAAAGAATTTGCACTGGTACTTCGCAGGCACAAGAAAAAAGTCATCATGATAGGCAATAAAGCCGATGAACCCATCAAAGCATACGGGGCAAGCGAGTTTTATGCACTTGGACTGGGCGATGTCTTTCCTGTTTCAGCCGCCAATGGTTCGGGTACAGGCGAATTGCTTGATGAAGTCGTGTCGCATTTTAAAACCGAAGGTGTCGAAGACCCTTACGCGCATTTGCCTAAAATAGCCATCTTAGGTCGTCCCAATGTAGGCAAGTCCTCTCTATTGAATGTATTGGTAGGCAAGGAACGAAGTATCGTTACCGACATAGCAGGTACTACCCGCGATGTGGTCGATACGTTGTATCACGCCTTCGGCAAGGAATTTGTCTTGACTGATACAGCGGGTATTAGGCGAAGGAGTCGCGTCCACGACGACCTTGAGTTCTACTCGGTTATGCGGGCTATGCGGGCTTTGGAAAATGCAGACGTTTGTATCATTGTGCTTGATGCCACACGAGGCATCGAGGCGCAAGATGTAGCCATTGTTTCCCTTGCCCATAGGCATGGAAAAGGTATTGTTATCATGGTAAACAAATGGGATTTGATGATAAAAGATACCCAAACTGCCAAGAAGTTTACAGACACGATACTCGAAAAGCTCGCGCCAATTGATTACGCGCCTATTATTTTTACTTCTGTATTGGAGAAGCAACGCATCTTCCAAGTCATCGAAAAAGCTATGGAAGTGTATGAAAACCGCCAACGCAGAGTACCAACCTCTGCCTTGAACCAAAAAATGTTGCCTGAAATTGATTATCACAAACCGCCCACAGTGAAAGGGAAGTATGTGAAAATCAAATACATCACGCAAATACCAGGCGGTCGACCTTCGTTTGCTTTCTTTTGCAATCTTCCCCAATATATTCCTGAAAGTTATGAACGCTATTTAGAGAATAAACTCCGCGTGCATTTTCAGTTTGAGGGTGTGCCACTACAAGTATTTTTTAGAAAAAAATAAGCCTAAAACCCGCCTCTAAAAAGGGCGGTTTTTTTAATTTTCATACAAATTTGCTACATGAAAACAGACTTTTTAATAGTGGGGCAAGGCATCGCAGGTACTTGTCTTGCTCACACACTCCAGCAACGCGGAGCAGAAGTGATGGTGTTGGACTTGCCTACCGAAAACACCTCTTCAGTAGTTGCGACGGGTATTTGCAATCCGATTACAGGCAAACATCTTTCGCTTACGTGGGAAGCGGAGGCAATTTTCAATATTCTTGCTCCATTTTACCAAAGCATGGAGGCATTATTGCATAAAACATTCTTTTTCCCTTTGCCATTTTACAGGCGTTTTCCCCACATAGAAGCGCAAAATCAACACGCCGTACGCCTTGATGACACCACATTAGCGCGTTTTGTGCAGGCAGTACCAACCGATACCTATAAACAATGGATAGACAGCCCGCTTGGTGGCTGGCAAACTAACTTTTCGGGCTACGTGCGGGTAGGCGAGTTGCTGGAAACATTCCGTCATCACTTGATACAACACAATGCTTTTCGGGAAATACGATTTGAACATAGTGTCTTAAAAGTACACACTCATCATATTCAATACCAAGATATAGAAGCGCGTCAAATTGTTTTTTGTGAAGGGGGGCAGGCAAGCCAAAATCCTTACTTTCCTGCTATTCCTTTTGCACCAAACAAAGGTGAATGGATAAAAATACGATTGAATGAAGCTGAAACCTGTCCTGCTATCTTAAAACAAGGTGTTTTCTTTCTGCCTTTGGGCGATGGCATTTATCAAGTAGGCGCGACTTATCAACAACAGCCTTTGGATACCTTGCCTACCCACGCAGGCAAGCAGGAATTGCTAACCCAACTACAGGAGTGGCTGAAAGTCCCTTTTGAAGTAATAGCGCAAGGCGCAGGCATACGTCCTGCTACACGTACTCGCAGACCAGTCATGGGCTTACACGAAACATATAAAAACATGGGGATTTTGAATGGTTTGGGTTCAAAAGGTGTATCGCTTGCCCCCCTTTTGGCTACACAATTAGCCGATTTATTAATTCCCTAAGCGTGTTTCTTTGTTTTGGGAGCTACAAAAACAACTTGCCTGCCTACGCTTTTTCCCTACCGCTAAAATGAATCATATTTGCCTAAATAAATAATTGTTGATAGTGTTATCTTTTAACTGACATTAGACTTCCTGCGAAAGTACCTTTTCCCTCTCTCAAAATGAAGAGAGGGCAGGGTGTGAGGCTTCTAAAAAACACTTTCGCAAGAAGTCTATTATTATTTTGCCTTTTCAAATGAGGAATGAAAGTTTAATAAGATGACATTGTGTAGCCTGTCTTTTCAGCGTGTGCAACCAAAAGGGTATGATACAGAAGTGAAGAAAATAACAAACTTGTAAGGTTTAAAATGGGATAAGATGTTTTTTGAATATAGTCAATGCTTGATAGACCTTGACAAGCATTCAAAAAATACTACATCTTCAAATAGTGCTTTATTTAACAGCCAAATGGACAGAAAAATATTTTATTTTCCTAAAAAATTATATATGCTTTATTTGCATTTTAAGTTATGAGCATTCCAATATAACCAACGGCTTATCAGTTAAAAAATAATACTATCAAAATTAACGCGATAGTCTAAAAATAAATATATAAAAATACTAAAAATACTTTTCCAACGCTTTCTTTCGTGTGATGGCTATGAGCGAAAATGCTTTTGCCATATCGCTCAATAAGACGGGGTGGCATTTTTGTAAAAACTCTGCGTAG
>JAYTNK010000711.1:0-3338 GCA_043748375.1 Cytophagales bacterium | reverse complement strand
CTCGCAAGGGGCGGGCAGGCGAGCGCGTTTGTAAAATACTATCAAAGCGCATCTTTGCTACTTCAAAATAAGGATTAGTTACGGCATCTTGGGCGACAGAGGCAGTTAGTTTTTTGGGCATAAGCTGTATCATTGCCTTTGACTCATACAGCTTGTCTATTATTTTTTTGGGCAATATCAAAATATCATGAAACTGTTGCTCGCTCAATACAGCGATACGTTTTTGCATATTGGTTAGCAAAAACTGTGTTTGTACATTTTTATCACGCAACAATAAGGTGTCGAACAGCCAAATTTTGCCTCTGCCCTTTCCGCTTTTCGCTACAGGGTTCACGATAAAATCCTTGCCTACCTGCAAATTATACCCGCCTACCTGCAATGCGACACGGTTAGGAAAGGTATTGACAGACAGCTTAAAAAACTGGTAGTAATTGCTTTTGAATGGTTGTAAACCTATTTTTTGATATTGTTTGTAAATATAGTCGCCTGCTTTGCGGTCGCCCAGCCCTACATAACCACGCCCATGCATGGCAGGCGAGCAGAGGCTGTCGATGGTTTCGCGAACACGCACAAGGTCTTGAGAGCTAACAATTTGGCAACAAAATGAAAGTAAACCTATCAAAAATGAATATTTGCACTTATTGTTGGCATTGAAAAATTTATTGCAGATACGCATTTTGCCCATTGTTATTCATTTTTTCATTGATATATTGATTGAAAATCTCTAAAAATGCAGGTATCTGGTCTTTATCTTCAGAAAAGTATAAGTTTGAATTTCCTCTATCGGTATCTTCCCAAAACGTAGGACTGGAGCGACTTAGGTTTTCGCAGCTTCCATGTACTGTTTTGCGCAATACTTCATTGTCCATACCTTGATGGTCTTGCAATATATCCTCCATGATGATGCGTGTAAGCGTATCTTGCCCTACTTTGAGATAATATAGTGCAAGGGCTATTTGAAAACCACGAACACCACCACTGAACTTGCGGTTTTGCATAGGGTTTTCCTCATACGCATCGGCAAGGTTGTCAATACGTAAAAACATACCCAACACTTCTTTTTGCAAGGCTATATTTAATTCATACTTATCTAAATTTATCAAAATCCGCTTAAACTCCCACGTAAAGGCATCTACTAAAAAGATAAAAGCTGGTTCATTACGACTGTGGCGATATATTTCGTTGATATAAATATTGAAATATTTACAACTTTCCTTTATCATTTTTTCATTTTTTGATTCGATGATATAATGAACATAGCCACTATAGTGGAAAATAGAGTTGTACAGATTGCGTGCCTCTTTATTTTTTAGCCCATGTTTAATGCCAAAACGCATCAAAGTGTTAAAGCGAATCAACACCACATTCATAATAGCTATATCATTTTCCTCGATAGCTACTTTCCCACATTGCGACAACTCATAACCACAAAGGGAGGCAAGGTCAAACTCCTCCTCCTCAATAAGTTTGATGTAGGCATTTCCCAATAAACGAAAACCTTTTTGCTCATAAAAAGTTTGCGTTAGCTCCATTTCTTTAAATTGCCCCGTCATAGTTTTGAAGGAAACATCAGAGCCAATGCGAGCAGATATTTTGAAAAACTCAGGGCAATAATCTATAAGCCCCTTTTTATATCGAATAAAG
This sequence comes from Cytophagales bacterium, assembly GCA_043748375.1. GTDB lineage: Bacteria > Bacteroidota > Bacteroidia > Cytophagales > Microscillaceae > RDXI01. The sequence goes on along the minus strand of JAYTNK010000711.1, from coordinate 1,694 downwards.
TTTTGGATAGAAAGGCTTGTTTTATTCAAAATATCGCCTTTTGGTTCTTTGAACGAAACATACGCCAGCAAGTCATCAAGTTGATTCAATGCCTCAAAAGACTGAAATTGAAACGTACCCACACTTGCTTCATCGAGCAAGCCCATTTTTGCCATACCAGCCAAGCCTTGCAAGCGATGAAAATTGTTGTCGTATATTTTATTAATTACGTTACTTGTTTTCGTATAAAGTAGGATATATAGCACATACGGCACAGCCACCATAAGCGCAATGGGTAGCATAATATAGGTATTCAGCAACATACTACTCCGAAAATGGTCTGTATCTATCTTGCTGTAAAATTGCAGGAACATATTGTGAACTGTCCCTACTACAATATACCAAATATATAGCAAACTTAGTTCGTCATTTGTATAAAGGTCAATCAATTTAGGCGTACTTTGTGAAGCTACTGAGATAACAATGATAAGTGTTCCTAATACTAAGCCTAACAAACCCAACCAAACCTCAGGAGCAAAATCTATGATGCCATCTGCTTTTTTATCTATCATCATTTTATACACCCATCCCGCATAGTGATTTGTAACTCGTGCAAATACAAAATCAAGCAATACGATAATAAGCAAAATAAGCAATAATATCACGGTTGAGCGATACTTATTGTAGATTTTATTGAAAGCAAGTTGTAAATAGAGCATAGGTTAAGTATGTAGATATGCAAAAATGCGTTATTTTTTTGAGTTACTGCTAAAATTATGCTGAAAAATCAAAAATATTCTATATTTATCAAAAAGAATCACATGACTTGGCTCACAACCGATATTAAAGGGCGAAAAAACTTGCCTGCCGAACTTTTCAGCCATTATAATTGGACTTCTTGAGCGACTATTGAAAATGTTTAAAAAGAAGGTGAATTACTAATCTATGTTAGCTATTTCTATCCATGTGTGTGTGAGGCATCATGTTCAAAATATCAAGACATTAAAATCTTGCATTTACCCCATTCTTAGGCGTTTTTGAGCGAAAATATAAGCTATGTTATGGTGGTAATGTAAAATAAAAAATATAATATATTGATTATCAATTATTTATATTGATTATTTTTAGCATAGATTAGGTATTAAGCTTCGGAAATTGTACCCTTTGTATCTCTCCGCTTTTTATTTTCAAATAATATAAAATTATTTCGTTGGGAAGGGCTTGCGGAGCCGCTGCGAGTAACCATAAACGATCTTTCATGACAAAATAGCCCAATGGGTGATTTTTGTTTTAAGGTATCTAATTGCAGGAAAGCGGACGCGCTCCATGTATTATTTTCAAATTGTAATAATCCTTTTTGTACAGTTAAAACATATATGATGCCTTTTTTATCCTTCAAAATGCCCGTAGGCAAGTTGTTATTGCCAAAAATTTCTGGATATACTTCGGCTACATCTTGAAATTTGTCATTTTCAAAACGCATAAGTTTACGTACTTGTTGATTTTGAACAAGGTAAACCCAAATGCGCCCTTGCCTATCCTCCAAGATTTGATAAAACGCGCCAAGCCTCCTCCGTTAGTAGCCACGTTTGTCGCTCAACATATCCCACACTTCAGCCATCTTCTAACCCATAAGCGTGAAAGTTATATTGTTGCGCAGATAAAAAATGGGGTAGGAGTAAGTAACATAGCAGGATGAAGCAAACAATAAGTTG
>JAYTNK010000710.1:0-5740 GCA_043748375.1 Cytophagales bacterium | reverse complement strand
AAAGAAAACTCATTGAAAAAGGCTTATGGTATATCATAAGCCTATGTTAATTATTCCTCTCCATTTCCTTTTGAAGCACGCTCTATGTCTTCAGATCCTTTTTCATCACCCAATTTTAGACGCAAAATCCCTCTAATGCCGTATGCTTTTATGTAGTTTGGATTTAGTTTTATGGCTTCATTAAGGTCTTTCAGCGCGTCTTGGTCTTTGGCGAGTTTCATGCGTATGTTACCACGAATAAAGTAAGGGTTTGGGTTTTTTGTATCAAATTTGATAGCCATGTCCAAATCTGTTTCCGCCTCTTTAAACTTCATGCTTTCTACAAATAACTGCCCGCGTTGTAGGTAAGCTCCTACAAGTTTCGCGTCCAGTTTAATAGCTTGGTCGAGGTCTGTCATGGCTTCCGCGCTTTTCTTAAGTTTTTTGTACTCGCCTGCTCTCTTGAAGTAATTATCTGCCTCTTTAGGGTTTTCTTTTATGGCTATTTCATAATCTGCTAACGCGCCTTTACTGTCGCCTTGTTCCGATTTAATAAAGCCACGTTGCACATAAACCTCATTCATTTTGGGGTTTATGGCTAAGGCTTTATTAAAATCGGCAAGTGCTTCAGGAAGTTTGAGCAAATTTTTATAGGAAACGCCTCTATTGTAATAAGGCTGCGCTTCATTGGGTTGTAAGGCTATAATTTTTGTATAGTCGCTTACCGCGCCTGCATAGTCTTTCATTTCATCGCGCAATACTCCACGATTGTTGTACGCTTTGGCGTTTTTTGGATTAGCGGCGATAGCATTTTCGAGTGCTTGGAGTGTGCCTTGTGTGTCTTTTATTTTGTTTAAAAGGATAGATTTTTGAAACCAAGCCTTATCATCGCGTGGATTCAATTTTGTAGCACGGTCAAAATCTTTGAGGGATTTATCCCAATTTTCGAGTTCAAAATAGGCTAATCCGCGATAAAAGTAAACTTTACCGTCATTAGGAGCGAGCTGTGCGGCTAAATCATAATCCGTTATAGCCTCTTGAGTTTTGCCTAAACTTGCTTTTGCAAGTCCACGACTTGCATACCCTTTGGGATTGTATTTATCTAATTTTAGTCCAGCATCAAAATCTACAATAGCGTCTGCGAATTTCTTGAGCATGAGCTTTTGTGCGCCTGCCCTGAACAAATCTATAGCACGCTCATCGCCTTGTGCTTGTATTATTGAGGTGGGCAATATAAAAATTGCCCATGTGAATAGGAATGTGCCAATTAATTTTCTCATAATCTCACCTATAACGCGTGTACAAGTGTGCATATTGTTTTGCTACTTTAGCATTAGCATATCTTTAACTTCAGTTACACACTGGCAACTTCGAAAAAGTCGTCTTTCATTGATTTTTGATGCTTTCCATTAATTCTAGGACTTTCGCTTTTCCCCATGAAATGGGTAGGGCTGTTCCCAGTATTTTACTATTACATTTATAGGTCTTGAAGTAGAATGGTTGCTAAAACTACTTGAAACTTGATTTATGGTAGAGGCTAAGTAGGAAAGAACAGGCGTATGGTAGTCATTCTAAATACCTCCTTTCTTCTTCTTTTCAAACAAATATATCAGGCATTGGCAATATTCCTTGTATTTGCCTTCTGAATTTGTTTGTTTGAGTTTGTCAATCTCAGCTTGAAAAGTCTTTTTTGTCCAATTTTCTTTATTTTTGTACGTTTTTTTAAACTGCGCCCAAGCCTTATCAAAAGCATCTTTTCTATTTTCTTTCAATTTTTCATTGTTCAAGTTTAGATTTATATCCAAATCATATTCCACATCTTCATTCTCATCAATACTTTGTATAGTGCCATTTAATGTGTATTTAAGCAGTTTTTCGCAGTTTTTATCTAAAGGATTTAGTTGCCTCAACTCTATTATACCTTCTACTTTCCCTCCTACAGTTTTATCGCAATGAAGATGCTCACCTGATTTACCATTGCAAACACCCAGCATATTACTGTAGTTCAAAGATTTATTAGGGTGCTTTTCCTGTGATAAAAAATGCTCAACGCCTATTTTGGGTTCATAGTGTTTATTTAATTCTGAACTAATTCGTCCCATACAATACGCACACAAATAGCCTTGTTCTTCTAATAAATCCTCTTGGATAGTTGTTTTGCGCAAAGAATCATAATTGCCACCTCCAGCTTTGGCTTCTGTAAGGACTTGAGGCTCTTTTTTCGATTTTTTGATATACTTCATAGAGTTGTGGATAGGTTACAAAAAGTCCTCTATATACATTTGAGCGCGTTTCACTTCGCGGTCATCTTCGCCCCAATCTTGCGTAAGTTCTTGCAAAATAGCTTTTGCTTCTTTTGCTTTTTCTGCATCAATCAAATTGTATAATTTTTCTATAAGTTCCTTGTAATGAGGTGTGTATTTTTCCACTCCAAACACATCTTGCAAAATAGCATTGCTGTCGCGCCCTTGTGTGTAGGGTTTGTAGTCTTTGATTTGGAAATTATCCAAAATAAAAATGCTTTCACGTGGCACACTGCTTACTACTTGGGGCGAGTGCGTAGTTACAATAAAATGCACATTCGGAAAAGTGGCTTGCAGGGCATGCAAGACTAAACGTTGCCAACGTGGGTGCAAGTGCTGTTCGATTTCGTCTATCAAAACCACGCCATCACCTTTTTGCAGGGCTTCAGCAGGCGAGAACGCAGGATTGGCAATAGACAACCGCCTTGCTATGTCTGCCACTAACAGCATCAACGATTTTTCGCCTGAAGAAAGGCGGTCTATTTCAAAAGGCTGTCCGCCTTTGTCAATCAATAAACTATCTGCTGAAAACGTTTTGTTGAAATCAAACGTTTTACTTCCTTGCCTGTGTATGCGCATTTTGACAAAAACAGGGCTTTCTATTTGCTGAAAAAAAGTTTCTAACGCCTTTCGGACTATCTCTAATTTAGGGTTTCTATAGCCAAAATTTTCTTGGTTTACTTTCTCTTGATTTTCGATGTCTTCTTCTTGTTTGAACCAAGTTTTGAATGTTCCAAAGTCGTTTATGTTTGATGTAAATTCCTCGTAAACGACCAATTGTGGAATAGATGCATAACGCACTTGTTTAGTTTTAGAAGCAGTTACCTGAAAATAAACAAAAACAGGAGTGTTGAACAATAAATTACTTAATACTTGTTTAGCTTTATCTAATTTATTTTTTACATGAAAAAAAATTTCTTCAATTTGTTTCCCTCCGTTCTTGATAGTTTTAAACAAGTCTATTCTTTCTTTGAAGTTAATACACAACTCAACTTTTGCTTCTGTTGCGTCATATTTTAAATCCTTTAAATCAAAACTGAATTCATTTTGATTAGTAATACCAAAAGAATGTTTCCTAATTACATCATCTATAGTTTTGATAAACTCGGAGGTTATACCTTTTTCTTCATTAACATCTTTATAATCTACAGGAAAGTAATTGTGAACTCCTATCAAAAAATCCTCCAAAAAACTCGCCACCAAATCCAACACACTCGTCTTGCCTGCCCCATTCGCACCGATGAAAACAGCTAAGTTGTTGTCGGGAAAGGTAATGCTTGCCTGCTCGAAGCCACGATAGTTTTCGATATTGAGTTGTTTGATTTTCATATTTTTTGGTAATTAGCTTTTAAAAATGGTGGCTCTTGGGAACACGAATCACAAAAAAGATTGCTTGTGGACACAGACAATGGTGTAAAAGTTGTTTTGCTGAAGATTTATCGTTTTCCTGTTTCCACTCTTTCAGGTGTTGCAAGATTTCATAATTGATGATGCTTGTTTTGCATAGATAATGCAAAATCTTGCCAACAGTAATAAATAGCAAACCCACCATTCACTCACTCATTAACTTATCAAATAAGGTCGATGCAGAATAATCGTGTACTTTTGCCCATGCATAATCTCCTTTTTCGCGTGTTTTTTGTTGCTGTTTATGTTCTAAAAGTGTAGGCAAAGTCTATATTTCACACACATCTTGCTACTGCGTTTTTCGACACCAACAATAGACGGTTCATGCGTTATTCTCTATAAATGCATAATGAATTGAAAATCGTCTTGATTACATAGATAATAACTTTCCAAGAAATAATAGTTTTTAGGTAAATCCACTAATTCCCACTTGACATTTACGGGATTTTGATGAATATAATTCAATTTCGCTCTACTGTCCAATGCAAAAATATCCAAATTTTGTTAAAAAACAAAAAATATTGTAAAAATCCTATCAAAAATTGGGGAGTTATCACAGTGGCTCGTATGTTTGTATCTTTCTTAGAATATTCTTGATTTTTTCTGCATCTTTTTGTTTACATTTGTGTCATGTGGTAGAACAACTCATTATTCCTTCAAATGGCAAGTATATCCGAAATCTGGGAAACCTTTCACAAAGAACTAAAGGCATTTGCCCTGAGCAAAATTAAGAATTTGGCAGATACAGAAGACCTTTTGCAAGAGGTCTTTATAAAAATTATGCAAAATTTTGCTAAGGTAAACAACTCAGAAAATATCAGACAATATCTGTATGGCATTGTGCGCAATGCGGTGTATGACTATTTCAACTCAAAACGCTACAACTCCTCCGAAGCTGAATTGGAAGCACTGATAAGCCAAGAGGAGGAAAACACTTTGAATCAGCATATTGTGGATTGTTGCCTACAATCTTTTATAGAAAAACTCCCTGAACACTATAGAGATGCGATAGTGCTAACAGAATTTGACAATGTTTCACAAAAAGATTTGGCAGAACGTCTGAACATTTCCTATTCAGGAGCCAAGTCAAGAGTGCAACGTGGACGCGAAAAACTCAAAGCGATTATTTTGGATTGTTGTGCTATGAAAAGCGATGTATATGGCAATCTGATGGAGCAAATCAACTTGCCTACAAAAGCCTGTAAAACGGATACCCTTTCCTCGCATACTATCTCAAAATGTTAAATTTTTGCTAAATCAGGGCGTTTTTGAGTCTTTTAGGCAAGTTGTTCGTCTTATAAATGTAGATGATTTTGTCTGCAATTTATCCCCTAAAACTAATGAAAAAATTACTATTCGTGGCTTTGATAGCCCTCGGAACACTCAATGTTTACGCACTCGGAGATGGTGATGGTGGCAAGAAGAAAAACAAAGATAAGAAGAAAGCTAAAACCGAGTGTTGCGAGAAGAAAAAGTGTTGCCCCGCCAGTGCTCCCAAATACTGTAGCACAAAATGCAAATAAAATACAATCAAAATGTGCAATAATAAAAGAGTAGGGCGAAAGTTCTACTCTTTTTTTTGCGTCTTTTTTCTTTCTTGCTTGTGTTACTATTGAATTTAAATCAATAACCAAATGAATATAAGTGCAAAACTCCCTGTAGCCATCGTAGGAGGTGGTGCTGTGGGTATGGCAGCAGCCGCTCGCCTCACCCAAAGAAATATCCCCTTTGTATTGTTCGAAGCAGGCGAGGCTGTTGGAAGCAATATCTTGTCTTGGGAGCATATTAAAGTATTTTCCCCTTGGCGATACAACATAGACAAAGCAGCCAAAGAATTGTTGTTGGAAACTTCATGGCTCGAACCCAATCCAGATGAAGTGCATACAGGAGGCGAGTTTGTAGCGCAATATTTGAAGCCTTTGGCAGACTTGCCTGCCCTTCGAAATTCTATTCATTTGAATAGCAAAATAATAGCCATAGGCAAGAAAGGCATCGACAAAATGAAAACCAAAAACCGCGAGCAAGTGCCTTTTGTGCTTCATGTGCAACAA
>JAYTNK010000709.1:0-2037 GCA_043748375.1 Cytophagales bacterium | reverse complement strand
TCCAAAATAATGCGATACAATATCTGTACTTGAGAAACTAATCGTTAGTATGTCGGTAATGTTGGTCTTACCCAATTTCTCCTCTTTCAATAAACGCATTGCCACCTCTTTTACCATTGTATTGCCTGCGGGTGTGGCTACGAGAATGTCATAAATAGATTGTTTAATTTGCGCTTTCTTTAAGTCTTCGCGGATTTTTTTAAGGTCGTATGGAAAAACAGATTTTTCTAAGGTAGGAAACTTGGCTTCGAAATTGTTCTCATCTGCACTACTTTCGGTGTATTGGTCTATAGGCAAGAGTGTTTGCCAGCCTTGCTCAATGAGTTGGTCAGGGCGTTTGAGATCGTTGTATTGTTGCAACCATGCGGGGAGTTTGGTGACATAATGTGTGCTAGTAATGAACTTGCCTCCCTGCCTATCATACCAAAAGGCGGCATTAGCGGCGTGTCCAACGGGTAAAATAGCACCCCTATCTTTGATTGACACCCCAAAAACTTTAGATTTTTGGTTAGAGGCTATGCGTAATTGGTCAGAGAAAGTAGTTACCAATAAATTATGTGGCGACATTTCGCCCGCGCTACTTTCCGCACCTACTGTTTTCACTGAAGTATCGCCCACACAATAGCTATAGCGTTTGTTTTCCCACCAATTATTGCCTACGATGCCATGATAAGCGGGGCTACTGCCTGTGAAAATTGAAGCGTGACCAGGAGCTGTTTCTGTTGAAATATAATTGTAATGTGTATTATGGCATTGGAAACCTTTGTTTAAGAGTCGTTTGAAGCCACCATCACCAAATTTGTCATAAAAACGTGTGAGATAATCATAACGCATTTGGTCGACTACGATGCCTACCACAAGCTTGGGCTTTTCATTTTGTGCAAAGCTATTTGTCAAAAAAAGAGTAAAGAAAATAGCTATACAGCTAAAAAGTAGTTTCATGCTACAAAGGTACTTTTTTTATTTGAAAACAAAAAATATGAAAAAGATATATGGTAAAAACGTATCTGGAAATTGAGCAACTCGCTTACGCAGGCAAGCTACCCATATTTCAAATTTGTGTGTATAGTCTATTCGCCTTCCTTAGCAATTAGAAGAGCGTTTACGGCAAGCCGAATTTGTTAGCAACGTTAATATAAATGGTCTAAGTCCTTGTCTTTTACTTCAAAATCGTCAAGGTTTAGAAACTGTTCCCAAAATTCAGTTTTAGGTAGCCCTGCTACACAAATGAGAGGTGTTTTGCGTACAGGATGCAGAAAATACAAACGGCGCGAGTGCAAATGTATGTTTCCATCTGGGTTCGGTTTAGAGTAACCATACTTGATATCTCCTCGAATAGGACAACCCATAGCCGCTAACTGCACACGGATTTGGTGCGGGCGACCTGTCATAGGACTTACTTCGAGTAAGTAATGCTCGTTTAATTCGCCCATAATCCTATAACTTAACTCGGCGCGTTGGCTGCCTTCTTGAGGCGAATTGTACGCTGTTACGAAGTTGCGTTTTTCATCTTTTACCAACCAATGTGTAATTTTGCCATGTTGTTTTTGGGGTTTGTGGCGCACTACAGCCCAATAGATTTTTTGGATTTCGCGTTCGCGAAACATACCTGCTACGCGTTCTAAGGCTTTTGAGGTGCGTGTAAGGATAATTGCGCCACTAACAGGACGGTCTAACCTATGTGGCACACCCAAAAATACATCGCCTTGTTTGTCGTATTTCTCTTTGATATAAGCTTTGGCATAGTCGCCCAACGTCATGTCTCCTGTAATATCGCCTTGCGATAACAGTCCTGCGGGTTTATTGACTATCAACAAGTGATTGTCTTCGTATAATACTTCAAAGGGGTAAGATCCCATAGAGTGATTGATTGAGTAATTGAGTGAGTATAAAATATTGATTGTCAGTTTTTTACAATTTTTTATTTTGTAAAAAACTGAAAGATACTGCTTGTGTGTGTTTTCAAAAGTTTTTTTGAAAAGTATAGACAAGCGTAAGTACGTTCTGTTTGCAAAATTACAAACGTGTGATTATTTT
>JAYTNK010000708.1:0-5808 GCA_043748375.1 Cytophagales bacterium | reverse complement strand
ATGAGCGGTCTGTATATCAAAGTAATTGCCCCATATACGGAAAATAAAATTTCTTATCGCGAAGGTGATGAGCTATTTATCACAGGCAAAGACCAAATGATTTACTATCCTCGCCCCGAACACGCCGTTGTTAAATACGGGCAAAAAGAACGCCATTATTCTATAGCTATTCCTGCAGGCGAGGGGCGTTATTATCTGAACCGCAAAACAGGCAAGGTTTCCTTGCAAAAAGGTCCTATCATGTTCTTGCCTGACCCTCGCGAGGCTGTTTTAGTAAGGCGTGTATTGCATCCGCGCCATGTGGCGTTGTGGTTTCCTGGCAATCAAGAAGCCCTTGCCTACAATGAGCAGTTGCAAAAAATGTTGAGGAACGAAAGCCAAGACTTTATTGCAGACGCAGAAATCATGGCTGATGTTACAGATAAACTCTCTCTCAAAGGCGATATAGAACGTAGTGCATTCAAGAAAAAAGAAAAGGTTTCAAAAGAATTGGCGAGCGATGAGTTTGACCGCGACAGCTCATTTACCCCACCGCGTACCATTACGCTGGATACAAAATTTGATGGTGCAGTAACCATCAATATTTGGACAGGTTATGCCGTATTGGTTGTAAGCAAAACAGGCACACGCAAAGTAGTGGCAGGTCCTCAAACTTACCTGCTCGAATATGACGAAAACTTAGAAGCTGTAACGCTTTCTACAGGCACACCCAAAACCTCAGATAAAACGCTAAAAACCGTTTATTTGCGTGTTTTGTACAATAAAGTGTCGGATATAGTCGCTGCAGAAACTGCCGACTACACCAAAGTAGCCATACAGCTTTCCTACCGCATGAATTTTGAGGGTAGCTCTGATGTTTGGTTTAATGTAGAAAATTATGTAGAGTTTTTGACTGACCATTTGCGCTCATTCATTCGCAATGCCGTAAAACGCTATTCTGTCAATGAATTTTATAGCAATGGGATTGAGCTTTTGCGTGATGCCATTTTAGGTAAACCCGCCGAAGACGGCAAACGCCCTGGCAGATTGTTCCCTGAAAATGGTATGCGTATTTATGATGTAGAAATTTTGGACATTCGCTTGAGCGATGTAGCCATCGAAAATCTATTGATTGCTTCGCAACAAGACATTGTAAAACAAGCTTTGCGTATCTCTGCTGAAAAACGTAAATTAGAATTTACACAAGAAAGCGAAGTTGTGATACAACAAATATCATCGGCACAATCGACAACCCGCCAAAAAGGACTTGAGCTTCAGCAACAAGAAGTTATCAAAGAACTCGATTTGCAGATTGCTAAAATCAACTCGGAAGTACAAACTAAAGAACGCCGTATGCAAGGGCAATTGTCAGAGCAAGAAGGCTTAGGCAAAATAAATCTTGCTGAACTTGAACGCAGGCAAGCCAATGAAGAACTCGAAATCGCGTTTGAGCAAATGCGCTTAGAGCAAAGTTTGGCAGAAATGAAAGCAGAAGTAGAAGCTGTAGTAGCCAAAGCCCATGCGGTTTCGCCTGAATTAGTAGCGGCATTACAAGCCTTTGCTGACAAAGCACTCGCAGAACGCGTGGCACAATCTATGTCACCTTTGGCTATATTGGGAGGCAAGAGCGTTGCCGATGTATTCTCTAACTTATTGAAAGGCACAGTGTTAGGCAACGTTTTGCAAAATACACAAGTATTCGATAATAGCATGGAATAAAGTAAGTATCAATAGCATACAAAAGCAGGCTTGCGAAATTTCGCAAGCCTGCTTTTGTATTTATAGCCTTCAGAAACAGGTTATCTTGTAACCCTAGACTTACGCAACTATACCACAGACGGCGTGCACTTTCATTTGGTTACGAGTTTTGTGTAAGTCCTAAAAAGTTTAGGTGTTTTAAAATATATAGGCTACTTTTGCATTATCGCAAAAAACAACTACAAAATCTCTGATTTACCCATGGATATTCTCCGTTTTATTACAGCAGGCAGCGTCGATGATGGCAAAAGCACACTCATTGGACGACTATTGTACGACACAAACTCTATTGCGGAAGACCAATTAGAGGCGATAGCCAAAGCCAGCAAACACAAGGAAGATGGAGAAATTGACCTCGCATTACTTACTGATGGACTGCGGGCAGAGCGTGAGCAGGGCATTACGATTGATGTCGCCTACAAATACTTTCATACAGATAAACGAAAATTTATCATCGCAGATGCTCCAGGGCATATTCAATATACGCGAAATATGGTTACGGGTGCTTCCAATACGCAATTAGCTATCATTCTGATAGATGCACGGCATGGCGTTACCGAACAAACGAAACGACATACTTATATTGCACATTTGTTAGGTATTCAGCACCTTGTAGTGGCAGTGAATAAAATGGATTTGCGCGAATATGCGGAAGACGTTTTTACACAAATACAACAAGACTACCAAGCCTTTTTTATGCCTCTACAAAGTATGGCAGGCAAGGAAAATACACTTGTGTTTATTCCTATGGCGGCTTTACAAGGGGATAATATTGTATCTCGTGGCGAAAATATGCCTTGGTATATTGGGCAAACATTGCTTGAGCATTTAGAGCAAATTCCTGTTTATCAAGCATTTGTACAAACAGATGCCCGTTTTCAAGTGCAATATGTGATACGTCCTCAAACGGAAGCCTTGCATGACTATCGTGGGTTCGCAGGCAAGGTGCTGAGTGGTGTTTATAAAAAAGGCGATGCTATAACAGTCTTGCCTGCGGGTCTGAAAACGCATATCAAGGCTATAGAATTTGCAGAAAATGAAATTGCTGAAGCCTTTGCGCCCATGTCGGTTATCATACACACTACAGAAAATATAGACATCAGTCGTGGCGATATGCTGGTGAAATCAAACGAAATGCCTCCACTTACTCAAGAAATACAAGCTACCCTTTGTTGGATGGACACGAAGCCACTAAAAGCAGGTGCAAAATATCTTTTGCAATACAACAGCAAGCGCGTGAGGTGTGTAGTGCGCGATTTAATAGACATAACAAATATTCAAACCCTCGAAAAAATAGAGGCAACAGATGGGTTTGCACTCAATGATATTGGTACAGTACAAATTAAAACAGCCGATATGCTTCCGCTTGACCTCTATAGTCAAAATAAGGCAAATGGTTGTTTTATTTTGATTGATGAACAAAGTAACCATACAGTTGGTGCGGGGATGGTGCTTGAGGTATTTTAAATGGTGCTGTTTACAAAGTTATGGTTCTTCGAAAGTTATTGCGGAAACCCGTCTGAGAATGAGCCACGCTGTAAGCGTCTGTTACCGCTTTAGCACCGTGCAAAAGCCTGAAAAACGGGTTTATAGAATGACTGCTCATATATTTTGGTAGCTTCCGCTATAACTTTCTAAGAACCATAAATGTAGCTACCACAGTTTAATCTTGCCTACCCAAACTATAGTGCAAACAATACAAAATACGAAATTCGCATTTTGTATTGTGCAAAAGATTACAACCCAAAGCATGCACTAAACAATACAAAAAAACGAATTGCGCATTTTGTATTTTTTTAATAAATTAATACTTATAAACGCTTATTTTTTAAACACTTAAAAATATTTTTGATTTTATTAGGTGTTTTCAAACAAAGTGCGTGCTTTTGCATAACGAATAGATGCAGTTGCGTATATTAGCGAGTTCTGCGAAATTTTAATATCCAAAAATATGAAAATTCAAGTAATGGCAATAATAAGTTTTGTAGGTTCATTGGGGCAATTCTGCTTTATCTTGTTTGTTATTTCAACAAAAAATCTAAATGATGACGCTTTTCTATATATATATATTTCCTGTGATTTGTACATCAATATCAAGTGTACTATATGTATATTATACTAATTTTGGAAAGTTGGAGAAGTCAGAACTTGACAAATTAAATTACGAGAATGAAATTCTAAAAAAACAAATAGAGCAAAAAGAATTAAAAGATAGGCTTTGATTTTGTGAACAGAGCCATTTTTCTGAAAGAAAAAAAGCAAGCCAAATGCCCCCGTTTTTGTGTTTTTTCTGTATCTTTGCAACAAGAAAAAAAATCTATAATTATATGCTCGGCAACTTAGATAACGAAGTAATTTTTAAAAAAGCCTTTACAAACATTACTGTTTTTAAGGCGTTTGTGCGTGATATTTTAGGTATCGAGGTAGAAATTGATAAAATTGAAACTGAAAAAAAGTTTGAGCCTAAAATTGGTTATGTGGATTTTGAGTTAGACATTTTTGCAGAAACCATAGATAAACGCATTTGCATTGAAATTCAAAGGGTTGAGTATGACCATCACTTTGATAGGTTTTTACACTATTTTTTGATGTTAATAGCAGAACAACAAAAAAGTAGCAAAGAATACAACATAGAACAAACAGTATATGTGATTGTAGTTTTAACAGCCCCTTATAAAATCCTTGAAAAGAATGGCAAGCCTATTCTTGACGAAGTGTTACTCTTAAAACTAAACCCTCAAACTTTGCAGGGAGAAGTAAGAGATTTGTATGGGCATCAATTTGTCTGTTTAAATCCTAATCACCCCAATGAAGAAACCCCCAAACAGATAAGGGATTGGTTAGATCTTATTTATCAATCTATACACAGTCCTGAAAGACCTGTATTAAATACTGATAATGAAGGTATTAGAAAAGCTGTAGAGCTAATTACTTTCGAAAATTTGACTGAAAAAGAACGAACAGAAGCCAAAAATAAAGAGGCAGGCAAAATTACAATAGCTAAAACCGAACAATACGCAAAACAAGAGAAAGCCATTGAAAATGCTAAAAATGGTATTTTAAAAGGCTATGACAATCAAATTATTGCGGATATAACGGGCTTAACAGTTGAACAAGTAGAACAGTTACGCCACGAAAAATAATAAAAACTGTGCCTAACATTGTATTTATGAAAAAGGGGCAAAAGTGCTACATTTAGGCTAAGGTGCTTTTTAGTGTCTTTTGTGGTTTATTAAACTTTTGTGCTTTTAAGTCCTCTTCTTCATAAATACTTTTCCATTAGTGACTATTTTAACCAAAAAAACTTTAATTATGGGAAATTTAAAAAAATGCTTCTTATTATGGTTCTCTGACAATTTTTGTGGAAATCTGTAGCGGTGGGCTTCCATTCTGCCGTTTTAAGCCTCCCAACGCGCTAAAGCCCATTGTTACAGCCTTGCCTCCACAAAAATTGTCAGAGCCCCCTTATTATCAGCATTATTGCTTGTTTCTTTGCCTGTTTTTGCTGAAATAAACGAAACTAGGATAGTTTTTTTCGCCTTTTCAGGTGTTCTAAAAACGCTGTAGAGTCTATCTATCCACTGAATTTTTTATTTCAGCATTTTTCGACACCTGAAAATCCGCGTTTAGGCTATTCTTTTTCAGGTGTTGAAAAATGAATGATTGGTATTTTGAGTTAAAATTAAAATTTGTCATTCATTTTTAGAACAACTGAAAAAGCGAAAAACATTTTATGAAAATTGAAATAAAATACTTTTTTAAAAACAACCCAGTGAGCATTGATTCATTGCGCAAGTTAGAAAGGGTAATTGGTGCAAACATTCCAACCACATACAAAAATTTTCTGCTAATCGCTGATGGATTGTATCCATACTTTCATTCTTTTAATGTTATTGGTCAATGTGTGTCAAGTAATATAGAGAGATTTCTTTCTGCCCAAGAAATCTTGGAGCATTGGTTGTATCATAGAGATATTTTAAATAACACCGAATTTATTTCAATGAAAATGTTACCAATAGGCTACATACCTGACTCAACTATTTTGTGTGTGTCATTTTCAGAAAAGTGCAT
>JAYTNK010000707.1:0-4744 GCA_043748375.1 Cytophagales bacterium | reverse complement strand
CGTTTTCAGCACCCGTAAACTCTACGAACCGTTTTCCTTCAAGATAGGCAAACCGTTGTCTATCTTTTGTAAGTACCAAGTTGCAAGCACTTTCATAAGCGTCTGAAATCTTGCCTCCTTTTAACCAAGTTTCATAAAATCGAGAGGCAAAGGCTTTAGCAAGTTCGTCATTGATGGCTACAGAGGTTGCGATGATAGCCTTAAATCCTTGCTGAAATAATACTTCTACAAGTTTTTTGGTAGAACAACCATTCAAGAAAACCAGCTTTATCGCAGGATTTTGCCTTTTTAATTCTTTGCCCAATCCCTCTAAATAAGTTACATTGCCTATTTGTAACATTTGGCTATTGGCATGCCCTGCATAATGAAATATAGCGATTTGTTTAGGATATGTATCAAAGTCTTTGAATAAGTCATCACTGTTGTCTGTTTCGCGGGTTGAAAGTATTATCTTGGATTCGTACCCCTTGAATAAATCTTGCATTGCTTTCCTTTCTTCCTCAAGATGAGGCAGATAATCACTTTCTTGATTCGCAAAAACAGCATAAACAACAGGAATAAGCGGTTGTGGCATATTTTGTGGTAGTTTGCGCAAATATACAGAAAGAATAAAACAAAACCCGCGAGTTTTTAAAACTTGCGGGTTTTTATCAAGCTATCAATTTTTGGAAGGCTTCGTCCTCTTTCAACCAACTAAAATCTTCGACCGCATCCTCTTTGTGGTCGCTATCAAGTTGAATAGCTTGTGATAAATACTTCAGTGTATTTTCTTTATCTCTTAATTCGCTGTACAATTTAGCCATATTGATATACGCTAAATCATACTGAGCATCAAGTTCCATTGCCTTGCGATAGTCTGCCATGGCTTCGTCATATTGTTTTAATTTCCATCTTGAATAGGCGCGATTGTTATAAACCAAAGCACTTGGCGCGAGTGGAATGGCTTGATTATAGTCCTCTATAGCTTCGGCATAACGTTCTAACCGCCATTTGGCTACGCCACGCGCCGTATAAGCGTTGGCATAGTGGGCATCAATTTCTATAGCGCGTGTGTAATGTTCGATAGCTTCTTCGTATTGCTTGAGGGAATATTGAGCATCACCGCACCCATAATGGCTGTAGGCATCTTTTGGATCGAGTTCAACCGCTTTTTGATAGTTTTCAAGTGCTTCTTGATAGCGTTTTAATTGCTCCTGTGAGTAGGCAAGATTGGCATATACCAAACTATCTGTTTTGCCTAAATCCATAGCTTTTTGAAAATTTTGTATAGCTTCTTCATGCAGTCCCAAATCGCGCTGAACAATGCCCGCATAATAATAGCTATTGGCGTAAGTTGGCTCAACGGCTATGGCTTGAGTATAATCGGCTATGGCTTCTGACAACTTGCCTACCTTTTTGAGCAGGCGAGCGCGGTTGTAGTACGCATACTGATAAGCTGGATTAAGTTCAATGATTTTTGTATAACAAGCCATTGCCTCCTCGTCCTTTTCCAATGCTTCATAAGCACTTGCGCATTCTTCGTGTCCACGTGGATCATTTGGCATTAAGTTTATATATTTTACATATTCTTGCAGTGTTTCTTCTTTTTTATTTAATTTATTAAATATAACCGTACGATTATAGTAAGCATTATAGTAAGTAGGCACTAATTCAATCATTTTAGCATAATACGCGAGTGCCTGCTCATAGTTTTCGAGCATGTGATACACTTTCCCGCGCATATAATAAGCGTTTTCATACGCAGGGTTGAGGGCTATTACTTGCTCATAATCTACTGCAGCGGCTTCATATTGTTGCATTGCCCATTTTACATTACCGCGTATATAGTGGGCAAGGAGCAAATCAGGTTGCAACGCAATCGCTTTTCCAAAGTCGTTTAATGCCGCTTCATATTGCTTTAATTGATAGTGATTGTCGCCTCTATTCACGTAGGCATTCGCATAATGAGCGTCAAGGGCTATACATTTATCGAAGTTTTCAATCGCTGTGGCATATTGCTTGTGATAATAATACACCACACCTTTGTTGTTGTAGGCAAGGGCAAAATCAGGTTTTAATGCCATACATTGCTCAAAATCGGCTAAGGCATTGTCTAAATCTTGTAGGGTTAAGTAGGCAAGCCCCCGATTATTGTATGCCAAATACTGTATATCACAGGCTATAGGGCAGGCAAGGTCAAAAGTATCAATCGCGTCTTGATACTTTCCTACATGATAAAAATCAGTCCCCTTCATAATAAGCACATTTGCTTGAGCTTTATGTTTAACTTTTTGTATTTCTGCATCAACTTTATCTTGAATAAAATCAGGCAAGGCTTCTTTTTTGAGTTTTTCATAGCCTTTAAAAAAGGTGTGTTGGCTTAATATTTCTCGTGCTTTGTCCGAGTTGTTATGTTGCCAAGCGTACAAAATTTGTTGGTGCAAGTTGTGGAGTTCAGGAATAGTCATAAGGATTTAAATAGCCTCCAAATTTACGCAAAATATTGAAAATCATCGGTCAACAAGCGATAAATCTCCTCTTTTACGATTTTTGATAGATTTGTAATGTTTTGTAGGTAAGGCTATCAGAGTTTAGGTTTACCTTGCCTACCCAAATTTCCTACTGATTAGCCCAAAGGGGATACGCAATACTCACTATAGGCAAACATAGGCAAAGTAGTATGCGCTAAACTAACCGCAAATTCATTCTTTTCCAAAATCTTGCTTTTTCTCCTTTCTATATTGCTTTATTTTTGAGAAAAAGTAGGTAAAATTAAGCGATAAACAAATTTATATCCTCAAAAATTGCGGGAAATCTGTCATAAAAAAGCGAGTTTCCTTTTTGAGTAGCAAATTAACAGTTTCTTCTTTGTAAAAAATAAAATACTTTTTTATAGAAAATTCGTATTTTACAAAACAAAGGCTATATTTGCTAAAATATTTTAAACATTCACTCTTAGATTACAGACCAATCATGGCAAGTTTGAATCGCATTTCACTCATAGGGAACGTAGGACGCGACCCTGAAGTGAAAGATTATCAAGGCAATAAAGTTGCTTCTTTTTCATTAGCCGTAAATGAAAAAATGACACGCAACGAAGGATACCCTGCTGAAGAAAAAGTCCTTTGGTTTCGCGTTACTTTTTGGGGTAATACAGCCGATATTGTAGAGAAATTTGTGAAAAAAGGCTCACAAGTCTATATTGATGGCAAACTTAGTACAAGTGAATATGCAGACCGAGAAGGCAAAAGCCGTACTTCACTAGAAGTACGTGGACAAACACTCACACTACTTGGAACAGGTGGACTTGGCGGAGCTTATATGCCCAATAATGCTACTGGACAAGAACAAGGTGCTACCTATTCAAATGAAACCTATACACCACCACCTAAACCTGCAGAAGAAATACCTACTCAGCAAGCCATTATTGATAATGAAAGCGATTTGCCTTTCTAAAAAATGTCCATACTTTCCTCGTAATTTGTACTTGGAAAGTATTTTGCTTTTGGGTATATGTACCTAAAAAACAGCGGATTTGCAAATAACGCATTTTTGCACCAAAATTTGTAACTTTGCCTACTATTATTTTCTCATTTTCTATATTTCAAATGCATTCCCACCCCCTTTTTTTATTACAAGTCCCGTTTATTGAAACAAGCGATTATGCCTTATTAGTCTTAATAATAGCTTTGGTAGGCTTATTGGCGCATTTGGTTTTTTTAGCTGTAGTGTCAGGCGCAGAAATAAGCTACTTTGATTTGTCCAATGAATCTATTGAGAAGTTTAAGCAAAGTACTAACCTTGCTGAAAGGCAGGTAGCCTATTTATTGTCTAAGCCTCGTAATTTACAAGTTACTTTTATTATTGTGTTGAGGCTTATTAAGATAAGTTTTATTACTTTAGCTATATTTACTATAGAACACTTTTTCTCAGAATCTGTGGAAGAGTGGCTTATATTGGTTATCATATTTTCCGTTTTGATTTTGATATTTGGCGAACTTGTACCACGTGTATATGCACATGAGCGAAATATACGCTTCACCAAACGCCATGCATACGAGATTTCGGCAAGCTATTATTTGTTTTATCCCTTTGCCAAAGTAATGAGTTTGTTAAGCGAATGGCTGGAAAAACGCGTTGCTCCCCAAATATACGACATAGACATTGAGGAGCTGCCTGAGGTTCTAGACGAGATACAACTTGAAGGGGAAGGAATAGAGAGTGATAAGCACTTATTGCGTGAAATTGTTAAGTTTACTACCTCTGATGTGGCACAGGTAATGATGCCGCGCCAACAAATGTTTACGCTCAATACTTCTGCGGTTTTTTCTGAAGTATTACAGAAAGTACGTGACACAGGCTTCTCACGTTTGCCCGTATATAAAGAAAATATTGATGAGGTTTCGGGTATTTTATACTTGAAAGATTTATTGGTACACCAACATCAAAACGATGATTTTAATTGGCTTGCACTCTTGCGCCCCGTAACCTTAGTACCTGAAAACCAGAAAATAATAGAGGTATTTCGTAAATTCAAAACGGAGAGAGTACACATAGCGGTGGTTATAGATGAGTTTGGTTCTACGCGCGGCTTGGTAACATTGGAGGATTTGGTGGAAGAAGTTTTGGGCGATTTGCGCGATGAATTTGATGAGCATGAAACGGTTAATTTCTCCAAACTTGCCCAACACACGTTTGTATTTGAAGGCAAAACCTCTATAGATGATATTTGCAAAACCATGCAAATTTCAGATAATACGTTTGA
>JAYTNK010000706.1:0-2000 GCA_043748375.1 Cytophagales bacterium | reverse complement strand
CACATCGGAAAGTGGTTTTGGGAGATTTAGACAACCCCGAATGGGGTTGAACTATGAATAGCCCCACGTGAAACGTGGGGTAAGCGAAAAGTCATATCCAAAAACCAATTTCGTATGTGTATATAAAAACAGCTTTTAATGTAAAAGCAGTTAATATATAATTTCAGTGTGTAAAATTACCGCAACAAATGTATAATTCCTTGCTTTCTGATAACTTTTTCGGGTTGTAAAGGCGTGCTGTAGGTAGCTTGCCATACATATACGCCACTTGAAACAGGTGAGCCATTAAATGTGCCATTCCACACTTCGCGGCTACTTCGAGTAATGTGTACACACTCTCCCCATCGGTTAAAAAACTTGACTTCCAGCTTGTTTACATCTCTTACAAATATTTTTAGTTCCTCATTTAAGCCATTACCATCGGGTGTAAAGGCAGTAGGAATTTCAAATACAGGCGTACAATCCACTTCAATTTCAAAACGTTTGTAACGCAATCGGCAACCGCTTATTTCGTCAAAAACTTCACAAGTGCGTGTGCCAGCTTCGTTTAGGCTACGCACATAGATAATATTGTTTGCCACGCCTTGTGTATTCGACCATTGATAACGCAACACGCGCCCTTCATTGCTTAAGAGTGTTTCTTCTGCTGCTGTATAAACGCTAAATTGTTTAGGGGGGAAAGGGCAGAATTTTATTTTTTCTACCAAACTATCACCTTTAATTGGTATTACGCGAATAGATTGAAAAAACGTACAGTCTTCTATTTTCAAGGTTAAGTTATAGGTGGCAGGGGCAGGCAAGTTCGCTGTTTTTATTTTTTTGCAATCGGCATCAAGGCACGTAAACGCCCCGTCAGGGCTTTGCCAAGTATAGGATTTACCTGAAAATGATTGCAAAATAACTTCCGCTTCTCCGCATCGATAGAGATTGCCATTTGTGGGAATATTACTCAATGGTTTGAAACCATTTGCTTCGAGAATGTAGGTCGTTAATTCACCTATGCGCTCGAAATTACAGCCATATTCTAAATAAACATGGAGTGTTTCTGTATTTTCTTGAATCGCGTCTCCTTTGGGAATATAGACAAAGTTTTTCTCAAATTCGCCTATAGCCATGATGATATTGAACGGCATGGCTGTGATGGGAATACCATTGAATAACAAGTCATAATCTTGCCCTAATATGGCATCGCCACTCACATTGAGGCGCATACTTTCTGTAAAATTAGTTTGTGGGCGCGTTATTTTAATGGGGCGTGAGGCACAACCTTCTATTAATCCGCCATATTCTGTTTGCAGATTTGCGTCAAACTTAGGCACAAGGCTGGTAATCTGTTCAATAAAAACGCCTGAGTCAATATCTGCATCGCCTACGTCTGCTATTTTTAGCTCAAGCCTATAAGTAGCACAAGGTACTACATCTATTTCCACAAAAAGGTTTTGGGTATAGCCGTCATATTGAATGTATTGCTTGCCTATGCTGGTGGGTTTGGTGTTATCTACAAAGTAAGCACTGTTATTATTATTATTAACGTTATTGATAGTTACAGGTACAATAGTATTGGGTATGAGTGCTATGTTTTTCTTATCATAATTGCCTCCTGAGGGGTTTTGTCCCGATATAAGAAACGCAAATACATCATTATAGACATCACCTACATATTCGTTGTATTCTTCGGAGGCAAAGGTATATCGAAAAATAAGTTTCTTGCCTGTGGGTGTTATATCGAAGGCTATGCTACAAGCATCAAAGGTAGTGCTTTGCGTGATGGCATTTAAATCATCATCGCCTGCAGAGTTCCACGACTTGCTTGTTCCGTTGCTATTGTTTTGTCCACGTGCGTTGATAGCAAACCCTGTAGTAATAATCATGCCGCTGTCCAAAGGCAAACTCCCGCCTATTCGTTTGTATTTACCAAAGGCATCTTGATTGCCTATGAGGACAACATTGCTGATGACTACGCCCTTGCCTACGAGTCGATTAATAACCTCACTTGTATT
>JAYTNK010000705.1:0-2444 GCA_043748375.1 Cytophagales bacterium | reverse complement strand
GCATCTCGTTGTTGAATGACGATTTGTGAACGAAAAACGAGATTTTTCGCTTCGCTCAAAATGACAAACTTCTCTTTTCACTTAAAAAAATACAAAAGGTTTATTTTTATTTATCTTTTTTTGCCTCTGTGCTTTCTTTTGCTTTTTTTCCAAGACCAAACGTAAGCTCTACTGGACTACCTGCAGGTGAAACGCGCACATATCCTTGCATTTCTTGATGCAATGCACTACAAAAATCTGTACAATACATAGGGGAAATACCTACTCTATCTGGCACCCATTTGAGCGTACAAGTTTCGCCTGGCATAATGAGCAGTTCAGAATTAGCCGCCCCTTTTACAGCAAAGCCATGTGGTACGTCCCAATCTTGTTCGAGGTTTGTAACGTGAAAATACACTTCATCGCCTAATTTTATGCCTTCTATGTTATCAGGGGCAAAGTGCGAGCGGATAGAAGTCATATACACATGTACTTTATTACCATCTCTGGTTACTTTTGCCTCTTTTTCGCCTTTAGCTACATAAGGGTGGTTATTAGCGTCTATTTTGAATATTTTTACAGAATTTTTAGCTACTAATTCTGCAGGAATAGCTTGTGCATAGTGAGGCTCACCGATGGTCGGGAAGTCTAAAAGCAGTTGCATTTTGTCGCCGCTAATGTCATATAATTGCGCACTTTGGGCGAGTTCGGGACCTGTAGGCAAGTACCTATCTTTTGTAATTTTGTTATAGGCTATCAAATATTTGCCGTAAGGCTTCTTGGTATCGCCACCAGGTATGCACAAATGTCCTACAGAGTAATAAGTAGGTACTCTATCCAATACTTTTAAGTCTTTTATGTTCCATTTTACTACTTCGGAAGAAACAAAGAAAGAAGTATAAGCATTACCATTACCATCAAATTCTGTATGCAAAGGTCCTAAACCTGGCTTTTTAACTTCTCCGTATAAAGCTGCTTCATATTTGATAACGGGGATTTTTTCATATACACCATCGTAGGCTTTATCGGCTATGGCTTTGATGATTTTATCAAAACTAAATACAGGAATGAGTGCGGCTAATTTTCCACTGCCTACAATGTACTCGCCTGTTGGGTCGACATCACAACCATGAGGTGATTTTGGGCAAGGTATCATATAACAAATGTCTGCGAACTCTTTGCTATCCAATACAAGCACTTCTTTTCTGATTTCTGAAGTAGCGGTTTGGGTTTTCTCATCAAAATAGTTGTGGGCATATTTTACGGCTGTTTTTTTGCCCTTGCCTGCCTTGATATACTCTTCTGCTTTTTTCCAATTGACCGCCATAATAAAGTCCTTATCTTTTTGAGAAGCATTTACTTCGAGCAGTGTATTGGCTTGTTCGGTGTTGTAACAAGAGAAGAAGAACCAACCGTGCGATTTACCCTTGCCTGCCCTGCTCAAATCAAAGTTTACGCCTGGGCATTGGATTTGGAAAGCTATGTCCATTTTGCCATCTTCCTTGCCTACGCTGATAAAGCTTAAGTGTCCTTTAAAATTTTGTTTATACGAATCAATAGGGACATCGCCATTACTATCGTCAGAAGGGACGCTGAAGCGTGTACCCGCTACTACATATTCGGTGTTTTCGGTTAAGTAGGGTGAAGAGTGATTGCCACCGCTATTGGGTATTTCTATGATTTCAGTGGTGCGAAAGGTTTTTAAGTCAATTCTTGCTACACGAGGCGTATTATTGCCATTGATAAATGCCCATCTCCCGTCTGATTGCCCATCAGTTTGTGAAAGTGTAGGGTGGTGTGAGTCGTCCCATGGCACAAAACCATGCGAGGTATTGAGCATGGGTTTTGTTTCTTCGTTATAGCCCCAACCTTTTTCGGGATCTACAGAAAAGACGGGTATCACGCGCAATAAACGTCCACTGGGCAATCCATAGACTGCCATTTGACCGCTAAAACCGCCGCTGACGAAGTTGTAAAATAAGTCGTGTTTGCCTGGTGCTACATATACTTTAGAGGCAACATCTCCGCTTACGGCATTGCTCGTATTTTTTGGTTTGCACGCACCTAACAACATGGCTGAAAGGGTGAGTGCTATGACGTAAATTTTTAGGTATTTCATGTTGTATTATTTTTTAGGTTAAAAATATTTTTAGGCTATATGACTTAAGAACAGGATTTAAATGAAGTACTATTTTCAAATTTACAAAATATTGATTATCAGTACTTTGCAATCAAAAATCAAAAATCGTCAATCTTCCTTACTTAGCCCCATCATTCTTGCGCATAAACTCCAAAATATCTCTTGCCTCTTGGTCTGATAGGCTTTGATTGGGCATGCGCACAAGACAAAGTTCCAACTGCGCTTGTACGGCAGGGTCTTTATCAATCATAGGATCGGGATTAGTGATAAAGTTCATGAGCCAAACGGGTTTTCTACGCTCTGTAACGCCTTTCCAACCTGGTCC
>JAYTNK010000704.1:0-2787 GCA_043748375.1 Cytophagales bacterium | reverse complement strand
CAGGGACTTTGTTGAAGAATATGCTAGCAGCATCGAGAAGAAAACAAGAGAAGAACTATATTCGATAAGGTCTAAAATCACACATGGAGGATATTTATTTCCCAGAGATAGAAACGAAATTAATGCGTTTAATTCTGAAAGTATCAATCAGGATAAAAAAT
The DNA here is from genome assembly GCA_043748375.1 of Cytophagales bacterium. GTDB lineage: Bacteria > Bacteroidota > Bacteroidia > Cytophagales > Microscillaceae > RDXI01. The sequence continues at coordinate 2,626 of JAYTNK010000704.1, read as the reverse complement.
ACAGGCTACTTGTACAAACTGTGAGAATAATCCAGATTAACTGGCTTTTAAAAAAGAAGACTTAGACGAATAGCCGATATAGGCAGTTTAGTTCTACTTTTGAACCCCTACTGGCGCAAGCTATTTGCTTGTGCCTAACTAACTGAAGTCTGTGACTTGCCTGTTGCGATAGCAACCGCATTGACTTGGGCAGGCAAGCTGTTTTGTTTGGTGCTAAAAAAGAGGTAATTTTGTGATGGTTTCGCTTACGCGAGAAGCCAAAGGCTTCAGCTATGTAGGCAAGAGCCTTACACCAATGAGGGAAACCTCTTTAAAAAAATGTTTTTTATGAAAAATATCAGTTTTTTGATGCTCTTTTGTTGTTTTTCAGCGAGTCTTTTTGCACAAAATATGCAAAGAGAACAGATAGATAAAACAATTCGCGCCTACTTCGAAGGCTATATGACAGGCAATGTAGAAAAATTGGCTTTTGCTTTTGATACTACTTCTGCCAACTTGTATGCTACAAAAACAGGGGAGGATAAACCTGTTGTGATTGCCCACAAATTTGGTGAGGTGGTAAAGCGTTGGGTAAAAAATGTGCAAAACAAACCCTACACCGAAGAAGATATCAAACAAAGCTACTACAAAATTTTGTTTTTAGATGTGAGTGATGATAAAGCCGCTATTGCTAAAATTGAAATAAAGCTTGGGCAAAAATTGTATGTAGATTATCTTTCGCTATATAAATTGGGTGAACATTGGAAAATTGTCAGTAAAATTTTTGTGCAAAACTAAATTTTTGCAATTTCATTAAGTCTGAAGACTTAAACAAACGGAGGTAGCCTTTAGCGGTTTAGTTGACAAATATGAATAACCCAGTTCGTTGAATTTTATCTAAAAACTTGCCTGTTCTGATAGCAACAGCACTGACTTGGGTAGGCAAGCTGTTTTGTTTGGTGCTAAAAAAGAGGTGATTTTGTGATGGTTTCGCTTACGCGAGAAGCCTTTGGCTTCAGTTAGTTAGGTATAAGGTAAAAGCCTTGCGCCAATGGGGAGAAAAAAAGGTTGTAATTATACGCCTATTGTTCTAATTTGAAGATAATCGGTATTTGATATGATACCCGCACAGGATTTCCATTTTGCTTGCCTGGTTCCCATTTAGGCATACCACGCACCAAACGCAAGGCTTCTTCATTACATTCCTTACAATTACTTATACCCTTTAGTATTTCGATATTGGTAAGCGTACCATCTTTTTCGACTATGAATTTGACAAATACCTTTCCCTGTATGTTGTTTTCCATAGCAGACTTGGGATACCTAAAGTTTCTAGCTAAATATTTGTGCTGGGATCTACCTTCTCCGACAAACTCGGGTTGTTGCTGTACCGATTTATAAACAATATTGGTATCAGCTTCTTGGTTAGGTTTTTCGATAACTACAGGTGGCAATTCCTCTTTGGGTTCTATCATTATAGCTTTCGTTTTTGTAGGCAAGGTGTCTTTTTTTTCCGCAGGCAAGGCAAAGCGCTGTGCTTGCGCTATATCGAGCCACAAGTACATGAATGCAAGGATAGTAAAGATTTTTTTCATTGTTTTAAAGGGTTTATCGTATGCAAATATAGGTGTTTTTTTGAAAACTCTGTAAAACTTTTGTAGTCGTTTAAAATAGGGATAAAAAGCGTATCTTGGAGCTTTATTTTGAATTTCTTGTTATTGTGGGTGTTTCGGAAAATTGGTTGTAATTTTGTTCTGTAGCTACACCTTTCTACCCGATTTTTCAAGCACTAACAACCCTGCGCAAAGGCTGTTGGTTGGTGTCGAAAAGTATAGTAGCGAAATGTGTGTGAAATAAAGACCTTGCCTGCACTTTACAAACAACGACAACGGCAGAAAAACCTTTTCTTTCATACTTTAGTTATTGCATGAAAAACTCATTCTATCCACATGGCTACTTTTATGAAAAAAACTTGGCTACACCTTTTGCTATCTTGCCTACTTGCACCTTGTGCTTGGGCGCAAACAGAACCTGCTAAAAAAGTAAATAATTGGCGCACTGAAGGTCAAATAGGCATCAGTACGAATGGAAACGTTGTATTTCTATGTTTTGGCGGTCCGAACCTGCGCTTTCAGTACAAAAAAGTAGTGTTTGGGCTTTCGCTTTATCCCTCTCTCCGTTTTTGGGAAGATAAACCGCGCACTTTCATCACACCCACATTAGGCATGGGTGCGTTCTTCATGTACAAGCGTTGGGGGCTTGCCTGCCCTATGTATTACAATGGGAGCAAAAATGAATGGATGCCCACAGGAGGCATTATTTTCCGATTAAGCAAGTAGCCGTTAGGCAGGCAAGCTAACAAAAAAAGTAGTGCCTACACCTTGTACGCTTTCAAAATACAATTTGCCTTGATGCTTTTCTACGATTTTCTTGCATATATCCAGCCCAAGTCCGCTACCCTCACCTGCGGGCTTGGTTGTGAAAAAAGCATCAAAAACTTTGGGCTGTATTTCAAGCGGAATACCTGCTCCTGAGTCTTGTATGCCTACTATGACACGTTCGTTTTCTCGCACAATACCTACAGTAAGTGTGCCTTTGTAATCCATAGCTTGTATGGCATTATGGATAAGGTTTGTCCAGACTTGAC